>CAYGOU010000508.1:0-1506 GCA_964351455.1 uncultured Porphyromonadaceae bacterium | reverse complement strand
CCAGGCAGAGATCGGGGGAGAATTCAATGAAACGCAATATCCGGTCGAAGCGAGGCTCGAGCTGAAAACCGGCGCCCAGATTATGTTTATCAAAAACGACTATTCCGGCGCTCAGCGTTACTTCAACGGCAAGCTCGCCCGGGTTAGCGCCCTGGATGCGGATGAAATTTACGTTCAATTCGAAGGCGAGCCGGGAGAGATCCTGATCGAACACTATACCTGGGAGAATAAAAAATACCGGCTCAATGCCGAAAACAATGAAATCGAGGAAACTGTAGCAGGCACCTTCAGCCAATATCCCATAAGGCTTGCGTGGGCCATAACGGTGCACAAAAGCCAGGGTCTCACCTTCGAGAAGGCCATCCTGGACCTGTCGGGGGTCTTCGCGCCGGGACAAATGTACGTTGCGCTGTCGCGGCTGGTATCCCTTGAGGGCATGATACTGGCATCCCCGATCCCGATGAACAGACCCCGGCAGGATGACCGTCTGCTCACTTTCGTGCAATCAAGGCCCGCGGAGGATCAGATACCCGCTATCCTCGAAGCCGAAACCCTGAAATTTGTCAGGGAAGCATCTGTTGAGGCTTTCAACTTTGACCCCACCCTGAAGGAGCTGTCATACTTCATCAGAACATTTAATAAAGAGGAATCACGTTCGGCCAAACAGGGTCATAAGTCCTGGGCCATACAGCTTGAAAAGGATTTTGCCACTCTGGCCGCCACCGCCCGCTCATTTCAGCAGCAGTTGCGCCGGTTGCTGGCGGAGCCCGATGAGCAGTCCCTCGATAGGGTCCTGGAGAGATGCCATGCCGCAAGGAGCTATTTTGAGTCGAACATCAATGATTTATCGAAAAGGGTGTTCGATCACCTGGCAGAGGTTTCGGTGATCAAGGGCACGAAAAAATACCAGTCTGAACTGAGGCTGGTTGAAAGCCTCCTCTTTTCAAACCTTCAGGCCATCATCAAGGCACAGGCCCTGATCGCCTCGGTGATATCCAGACAACAATTGTCACGTGAATCCTTTGAGGCCGGGGGGTGGTTGAGAACCCGCAAGGAACAGATCAACCGTGCCGAGGAGCAGCTCATCCGTCAAAAGCACAGAAAGAAAAGAGAGAAAAATACCGGCAAGAGCCCATCCCCTAAAGAGCCAAAGCCTGAATCCAGAAGCATATCCTACCAGATGCACAAGGAGGGGAAAAGCATACAAGAGATTGCGGCCGAAAGGGGATTGAGCCAATCCACCATTGAAACTCACCTGGTTTATTACGTGGCCCTGGGGTGGCTACCGGTACCTGAACTGGTTGAAACCGGAAAGGTAAACCTGATAAAATCGGTGGTAAAAGAGCTTGAGAGCATGAACGTCACCCAGATAAAGGAGGCGGTTGGCAACAAGGCAAGCTACGGCGAGATACGGCTTTGCCTGGCCTGGTTCTCATTCAGGGGACTCGATTAGGCGCACCCCCCGGGTTTGGCGCCCATCTCCTTCATCATGGCCACCACCACCAT
>CAYGOU010000507.1:0-1522 GCA_964351455.1 uncultured Porphyromonadaceae bacterium | reverse complement strand
GGCTGGGGTATGCGGCTGAAAATGCAGAGGGTGCTGCGACCCTTTTTGACTCCTTCCACTTGAACTCAAAGGCATGCAGGATACCGTCTCTATCCTCAATATAATCTATCTCCTGTTGCGTATGGGTTCTCCAGAAGTAGGTGCCAGAATAGAGTTCATGATATTCGATGAATTTTTTTCTCTCGCTGATCATGTAGTTCTCCCATAAGGCGCCGGTGTCGTTTCTTAATGCCAGGGGTAAAAAGTTGTTGATCAGGGCATTTCGGACTCCGTTATCGTAAAAATAGACCTTCTTGCTCTTTTTCAGTTCATTTCTCAAATTCCGGCTGAATGAACTCAACCTGAATACCACAAACACCTTTTCAAGAAGGTCAAGGTACCTTTCTACGGTTTCCTTGTCAATTCCAAGGATTTGGCTCAATTCGTGGTATGAGACCTCGCTGCCAAGCTGGAGAGCCAGGGCGGTAAGCAGTTTTCCCAACTCCTCAGGTTTGCGAAGATCCCGGTATGCAAGGATATCCTTGAACAGATAGCTGTTGGTTAGTTCTCTAAGTATCCTTGCCGCGTCAGAAGGTTGATTGACCACATCAGGGTATGAACCAAAAATCAGTCGCTGATCAAGCAATCTGGATTCTTCGAGGAGATTGGTATGTCTGACCAGCTCGCTGGCTGAGAAAGGATAAAGGATGTACTCATATTTCCTGCCAGTCAGCGGTTCATTCAACTTGTTCCGCAGGTCAAAAGCCGAAGAGCCTGTGGCAATGATCTGAATGCCTTTGATCTGATCTACCATCAGCTTCAGGGTTGAACCAATATTACCGACCATCTGGGCCTCATCAATCATGATCAGTCTGTTTTTACCAATCATGCTTTTCAATTGGGTGGAGGTAACGTTTTCAAGCTTCAGGCGAATATCCGGTTCATCGCAGTTCATGCTTAGCACCTGGTGGTCACCTGTCGCGTTAGCCAGTTGCTCCAAAAAGGTCGATTTCCCGACTTGCCTTGCGCCGGTGATCAGGATTACCTTTCCCTTAAACATACGGCCCATGACCGATTCAAAAATATCCCTGGTTATCATCGATTTGCTGGCTTATGAGGTATGAATCCAGACCGAAATTTACATATTTTCGTTTATATACGAAAATTTAAGCTTAATTTTTCGGTTACATACGCAATTTTAGCCGCAACTTCCCGTGCATTACAGTTCGTTGTTGCGGAGGCGGCCGGAGGCGATGAGTTTCTGGAGGTGGCGGTTTCGCAGCATCTTTCTGAGGTCGGTGAGGTGCGCGGCATGGTGGGCGTCGGAGCCGGCGAAGTCGATCATGCCGGCATCGATGAGGCGGCGGGCGGCGAGCAGGGGCCTCGGACCGTAGTTTCCGGTCAGGGAGAGCAGGTTGAGCTGAAAGGCAATGTCGCGGTCCTTAAGGTATTCGTAGCTCTTAAAGTTCTCCGACAGGTAGCTGTATCGCTCGGGATGGGCGAGCACCGGCTCGTATCCCGCCAGCTGCACCTGGTAAAAGAC
>CAYGOU010000506.1:0-1543 GCA_964351455.1 uncultured Porphyromonadaceae bacterium | reverse complement strand
CGTTCCGGTTGACATCAAGGATGGCAAAAAAATCTATTACCAGAAGGATGGAAGGTACGAAGTGGCGGATGTAAGGTCGGAGTATGTTTACGACAAAAGAACCACCACCGTGTTCCCCCGGATGTACAACAGCATGGAGCAGCGCTACATCGATTCTTACAAGCAGTGGGGAAAAATCAAGGGAAGGCCTGTGAAGATTGAGGAAGGAAACCGCCAGGGAGAGACCATTTACATCCCAACATTTGGTGAAAACCTTCGCTTTTTCTTCCGTTACCAGCTCGGACACATGTACTTCCGCTATTTTATGTGGAACTTCAGCGGACGTCAAAACGACGAACAGGGCTATGGCGATATCCAAAACGGAAACTGGATCACCGGCATCAATTTCCTGGATGAAGCCCGCCTGGGGCCGCAGGATCAGCTTCCTGAAGAGAAGCTGAATAATAAAGGCCGTAACCGCTATTTTGCCCTTCCATTGCTGCTGGGATTGCTGGGCGCCTGGTTTTATTACCAGCGCGAAAGAAAAAACTTCTGGGTGGTCACCCTGCTCTACTTCATGACAGGTATCGCCATCATCATCTATCTCAATGAAGTGCCGGTAACACCCCGCGAAAGGGATTACGTATACGTTGGCTCGTTTTATGCGTTCGCCATGTTCATCGGGTTTGGCGTGCTCTTCATTTTTGACCTCCTGCGGAAATGGCTTTCCGGACCGGTCAGTGCCGTTACGGCCACCCTGGCGGCCCTCTTGCTGGTACCCGGCATCATGGCCAAAGAGAACTGGGACGACCACGATCGTTCGGGCCGATACACCGCTCACGACTTCGCTTACAATTACCTCATAGGACTTGATCCTAACGCACTGATCTTTACCAATGGTGATAACGATACCTTTCCGCTCTGGTATCTCCAGGAGGTTGAAGGGGTGCGGCAGGATGTGCGGGTTTGCTGTGTACCCTTTCTCCCTCAGGACTGGTACATCACCCAGCTGAAACAGAAATACTACACCTCTGAACCTTTGCCCATCTCCATGGAGCATGAGGTTTACCGGCAGGGGAAAAGGGGTTACGTTCCGATACTGAACCGGATCGACAAACCCATCATGCTCCGTGAGGCGGTCGATTTCATCGCCAACGAGGATCCCAGGACAATGGTCGGGGCCACAACCGGACGACAGTTCCATTACCTTCCCTCTCCAAATGTCATCCTGCCCGTTGACAGCCAGAAGGTTATACAGCACGGCATCGTCTCCCCCGACCGGGCCGCCGAAGTGGCTCAGGAGATCCGGTGGAGCCTCATGCCGGAAGGACAGGAGGAGGGCGCCATTTACAAGGATGAGCTGGTAGTGCTCGACATCCTGGCGCACAACAACTGGGAAAGACCCATGTACTACACCACCCCGGGATCATCGGCCTCGGTAAAACTCGACGATTACCTCGAGCTGCAGGGCCTCACCTATAAGCTGATTCCGATTAAAGGCGAACGGCAGTCAGGCCTGTCTGGCATGACCAATGCCGACGTGCTTTACGATAACCTGATCAAC
>CAYGOU010000505.1:0-1544 GCA_964351455.1 uncultured Porphyromonadaceae bacterium | reverse complement strand
TAACTATATAAGGGAATATGCTGTCCTGGTCGTTAATTCCCGGCGTTGATCTTACTTTTGCAATCACACCTCCATAGTATGCACGTTTATCTCTGTCTTCCTCGGGTATTGCGGCATACTCCTTGTCGATCCATTCAATAGCCATTTCCTTCCCAAGATTATCAGGTCGTCTGTCCCAGAATTCCCTGACAGCCTGAAATGCTTCGTTAACAGTTACCGGGATCCAGTAGGCAGGCCGGGATGGATCATAAACTATGAAATACTCTCCGTTGTAAACATCAATACCGGGTTCAACGGTTTTCATTCTTAGCGGAATAGTGAAATAGCCATGTATGGCATCAATGCTGGAAGATCCATCCCAGGCGGGTATGGGCATATTAAGAAACAGAGACCATTCGGGCGGTTCTATTGCATTGTAAGTCACCAAACCATCCTTATTCCGGAAAAATGAAGAGAATTCAAATTTGATTCCTGCCGGAATGCCATAGACTCCGACTTCCTTACACTCGAGCGTTATAATTCTGGCCCTGCTTTCAAACCCTTTGTTCTCACTCAGGACGGGATTCTGCCGTACTGTGTTTATAATATCATTGATCCTCTGCAGATTGGCTGTTATTTCAGCTTTTGTAAATCCGCAGTCGTAGCCGACATAATCAGTTCGGCTGAGCATCTGAAAAGAGCCCTGTTTCTCGGACAGCAGCTCAGATTCCTGTGCACCGGCAGTCGTTACAAAGCCCAGGAGCAGCATCAGTGGAATGATTATTCGTTTCATATTATTGCAGATCATTTGCTTTTAAATTCGAATTTACCTGACCAGAGCTCTTTTTTGAAGAAATCAGTGTTTAAGTCAAGCCCTGTATCCTCTTTTACCTTTTCCACAGCATCCTTCTGAACCTGGGCGCCTGCCGGGTTTATGGTCTGGTTTACATCACCTGACACAGAGCATCCTCTCTTTGTTGAGGCCTCGAAGGATGCACTGGCATCAGTTCCGACTCCGTTGCTGAAATCCTGTTTTACACTGGCGGAGAAGTCCGTTTCAAGGCCCTTCGAGCCGTAACTTACTGACGCACCACCTGACACTGTGGTTTGCTCATACTGTACCGATGTGTTCGCACTGGCGGTTACTGAATAATCCTTAACGCCTTTCTGATCTCCGCTGATGGTAACCTGACCCCCGGCAGAGGCACTGAAGTTTCCAACACTAACACCTGCATCGGCACCGGCCGTTACGCTGTAATCCTTTACCACACCGTTGCCGTCAGAGGATACCGATACTGACAGGTTCACATTGGCATTGACCTCCCCCTCGCCAACATCCTTCTTAACACCAACGCTCAGTCCGGCGTTGCGGGTAGTGGCTCCGGTGAATTCACTCGTGGTGCTTGTGTAGTTGAAGCTTGCCGGCAGGTTAAATGCCTTTTGGAGCCATTCTGTGTTGACCTCCACCGTTGTTCGTGCACATGATGCCCGGACCTTAATCAGACCGAGCTGATATTCATCAACATAAGCGTCCAGTTTTTTGAACAGTGGGGATGATTCAGGTA
>CAYGOU010000504.1:0-1546 GCA_964351455.1 uncultured Porphyromonadaceae bacterium | reverse complement strand
AACGGTCACCGAGAAAGGGGTGGTTACGGTATGCCTCCAGTAGGCGCTCGTAATGTATGATGCAACATCTTCATACAGAAAGATACTTACCCGGTCATCGTCCTTTTCAAGCGGCACATCCTTCAGCGAGAGGGACTGCTCCACCTCATCTCCGTATCCCTCTGGATCCATCTGTCTGAGAGTCCGACTTCCGGTAAATGACAGAAGGGTTTTGTAATTGGATGATAACTTGCCGTTGATCGACACGATGGTGGTGACGATGGTGCCTGTTTCAGTGGTGCATACATCCATATAACTGGTCGAGAAAGAGGTTCCGTTCCACTTTAGCCGGTAAGCCTCCGCTAGGGAATTAACTTCGCAGTACTCATCGTTCATAAGCCAGATGGCATCTGTTGAGCCCCCTCCGGAAGCGGGGAACTTACTGACGGTGTTGAATACACCGGCATAGGCCACATCGAGATCCATGGCTCCACCCCCGTAATCAGAACATCCGGTATTGATGCTCATAACCGCTGCTAGTGAGGCTGCTATCAGCACTCTGTTTAATCCGAAGGACATTGTCTTCATCATTTTGTTATTTGAAATTATTACTAATCTAAGGGGTGCACCGAGCGAATGAAGGCGACCAGCTCTTCGACCAACTCCTCTTTCAGCGGTCGTTCAGGATCATAATAGCTGCCCATGTTTTGCTGCAGATCTGTGCCAGCTTCCTTGAGCACATGGTTCATGTTTTCAATCAGCAGGAGTTTGGCATCAGGGAGTGCCTCCGCCAGGCGCCCGGCATCATCCACCCCGACCTGCAGATCGGTGGTGCCCTGTACAATCAGCACCGGGATTTTGAGCTTCGCCATCTCCTCCGCCGGGTTGTATTTCAGCCAGGAGATCAGGTAGGGCTGAACACTGGGACGGTACAAGGAGACAAGCATCGGATTCACCTCCTCAACCAAATGACCACTCTTCAGGCTGTCGAGAATCAGGTTCGATTCGGCCAGCATGGCTGGTGGCAATTGAGCCGCCAACTGCTCTCTCAGCACCTGGTCGATCGGCCTTCCGGCGCCCGCTATGGAGATGTAACCGTTAACCGGAGTGCGTAATGATGCGATCAGCCCCAGGGTGGCACCCTCGCTGTGACCGGCAACAAAAATCCCGTTGAACCGGTCCCCGAAACGGAGCAACCCGATCCACGAAACAACATCGCCGATATAAACATCAAAGGTGAGATCCGACTCATTCTGAACAGCGGCACGACTGGCCGCAATTCCGCGCTTGTCATAGCGAAGCGAGGCTATCCCATGCTCAGCCAGCCTGTGGGCCATCATCTGGTAGGCATTGTTCATCAGCCCCATGGTTGAGTTACCGTTGCGGTCGGTCGGTCCTGACCCCGCAATGATGATCGCTACCGGAGGCTTCTCAACGCCATCGGGCATGGTTAGTGTCCCGAAAATCTCCCCGGTGGGAGTGGGAAGAACCATCTCCGATTCGGTAAAAGCGGCCTTTACTACATCCTGGCCCTGCAAAAACCTTACAATCAATACAATAATTAATC
>CAYGOU010000503.1:0-1567 GCA_964351455.1 uncultured Porphyromonadaceae bacterium | reverse complement strand
TGGCTTAAAAGTATAAACCGGCTAAAAACGGTCAACGCTATTTAGGCATGGACAAACCTAAAACCGTAAACTGTAATCTGTAAACCGTAAACCTAACTCTTCTTACAGGTGCGAATGCCCAGCAGGGTATAAATACCGCAGAAGCTGAACAGGCTGGTCAGAACCATCACTCCGGCGAAAACCAGCAAAACGATACCGAGGGTTCCGGTGATCACTTTGGTGATGAACAGAACCACGATTACGGTTGCGATCAGGTAGCGGATGATCTTGTCGATAGATCCAACATTCTTTTTCATAGCTTTTTATGTTTTTTGGTCTAACAATCCTATGTGCAAAAGGTTTTGCAACTGTTGTAATTTGACTGGTGTTTTTTTGACAGACGGAAGTTCTGGTAGAGTTGATTTTTTGAGAAAATGAGTAGCTTTCGATTGATGAATTACGCTTTCACCACCTATTCAATTATTTATGTCATCGCCACCCTGATGGCCGTGGTGGGTGCTCTACTCGGCTGGTACCGCAGGTCGGTCAAGGGTGCAATGGAACTTTCGTTTCTGATGATGGCATGTGCCGTTGCCTCCTTGGCCCTCGTTTTTGAGACCTCGGCCGCAACGCTTGAAACGAAGCTGTTCTGGTCAAAGATTGAATATATCGGTGCCGTTGCAAGTCCTGTCTTGTATCTTCTTTTCGTTCTCAGGTATGGCGATTACGGACACATCCTTTCCAGGGTAAAGATCCTGCTTCTTTTTCTGGTGCCAGTCGTTACGCTGGTGATGGTCTTTACCAATGAGCTTCATTTACTGCACTGGTCGGGATTTTCTGCCATTGATCCAAAAACCAACCTGATGGAATATCATCATGGACCATGGTTCTGGGTCGGCTACACCGGCTATACCTATTTGATCATGATACTGGCCACCTTGCTCCTGTTCAGAATGATCATCAAAAGACACCGCACCTTCAGAACCCAGAGCTGGATCATCCTGTTGGGCGGAATGACCCCATGGGTGGCCAGTTTTATTTACCTCACCGGGCTCAATCCGGTACCCGGACTCGACCTTGTGCCCATTGGCATTCTGCTCAGTTCGCTCATTCTCATTCATGCCATTCTCGGAAATCAACTGCTCGACCTGGTGCCGGTTGCCCGTGCAACGCTGGTTGAAACCATGGAGGATGGCATCCTGGTTCTGGATCCCAAAGACAGGCTGATCGACATAAACAGCGCCGCGATGAATGCTTTGGGAATAACCCTTGCCAATCCAATCGGACAGCAGCTCATAGAGATGGAGCTTCCCTGCCCTGAACTGATAGAATCCATTCTAAACCCCTTGCCAGTCACTCAGCTTCAGTGCGAGTTGAACGACCCGCCCCGGTCGGTTCGGGTCACCCGCCAACCCCTTACCAAGCATCCCGGGTACCGCCTGGTGGTGCTCACCGACATTACAACAGAGGTGGCCAAGGTCAATGAAATATTGCGCCGCGATAAGCTTATGGATGCCATCTCCCGGGCCATTTCAATCCTGGTGCAGGGTGACGAGCTTGAGCCAAGCATTTACGGGGCCCTGGATGT
>CAYGOU010000502.1:0-1573 GCA_964351455.1 uncultured Porphyromonadaceae bacterium | reverse complement strand
TGGCAATATTCTGGCGTGAAAGTATCAGCGCTGTAGGTGTTTCTGTATTTTCCATGGCCATTTCCCATGCAACTGTAGTTTCATTGGCATCGGCAGGCCTTAGTACCAACATACTGTTATGCCCTTTGTGGTTCTGCAATTTTTCCAACAGTCTGATTTGTGCTTCCTGTTCAACCGGCTGGTGGGTTGGGCCATCTTCGCCTACACGGAATGCATCGTGTGTCCAGACATATTTTACAGGCAATTCCATCAGGGCGGCCAATCGTGCAGCGGGTTTCATATAATCGGAGAAAACAAAAAACGTTCCTCCGACCGGAATTACGCCTCCATGCAGCGCCATACCGTTCATCAGACAAGCCATGGTGAGTTCGGCCACACCGGTCTGTAAGAATGAACCACTGAAATCACCTTTGGTGAAAGCGGTTGTTTTCTTCAGAAAACCGTCTGTTTTGTCGGAGTTTGAAAGATCGGCCGATGCAACAATCATGTTTTCAATTTTTCCGGCAAAAGCAGCCAGAACGGTGCTTGATGAGGCCCTTGAGGCCTGACCAGGCTTTTGTTCAATAGATGAATAATCAAAAAAAGGAGCCTTGCCTGAGAAAAAAGTTTCAAACTTTGCGGCAAGTTCAGGATTGGCAACAGCCCATTTTGCCTCTTCAGCTTTACGCTCAGCAGCCGTTTTAATCAATTCTTCACGACGTTTTGCATAAAGTTCTTTAACCTCATCAAAAATTACAAACGGGTTTTCGGGATCGCCCCCAAGGTTGACAATTGATTTCTCAAATGAAGCCCCTGCCTCGCCCAAAGGCATACCATGGGTTGAAGTCTGACGCTCAAAGTTGCTCCCGTCATCTTTTACGGCTCCCTTGCCCATAATGGTTTTACCGATAATAAGCGTTGGTCTTTCGGTTTCAGCAAGGGCATCGTTCAATGCGACACGTATCTCAGCAGCATCGTTGCCATTAATGGTCAACACATTCCATCCCCAGGCTTCATATTTTTTGGCTGTATCTTCAGCAGTAACAGCATCGGTAGTGGTCGAAAGCTGAATATCGTTGGAGTCGTAAAACATGATCAGGTTGCTTAAGCCCAGGTAGCCGGCAATGCGGCCTGCCCCTTGCGAAACCTCCTCCTGAATTCCGCCATCGGAAATAAAAGTATAGGTTTTGTGCGCCATCCATTCGCCAAAACGGGCAGCCAAAAACCTCTCGGCAATAGCAGCGCCAACTGCCATTGTATGCCCCTGCCCCAGCGGGCCGGAAGTGTTTTCTACCCCACGCATTACATCTAATTCGGGATGCCCGGGAGTAACACTGCCCCACTGCCTGAAATTCTTCAGGTCTTCCATCGAATAAAATCCTGTCAGCGACAAAATTCCATAAAGCATGGGCGACATATGCCCCGGATCAAGAAAAAACCTGTCGCGGTTACGCCAGGTCATGTCAGAAGGGTCGTAATTCAGAAATTCGCTATAAAGAATGTTTATAAAATCGGCGCCACCCATTGCGCCACCGGGATGTCCCGATTTGGCTTTTTCAACCATCGCGGCTGCCAGAATACGAATATTATCGGC
>CAYGOU010000501.1:0-1578 GCA_964351455.1 uncultured Porphyromonadaceae bacterium | reverse complement strand
TTTTGAACCAAAGCCAAACAAACCATGGGATTCTTCTCGTTTTTGATGAGGCGCAGCATGCGCTTGTCGAAGTACCTTGCCCCGAACACCTTTGTCAGCTGGATGCAGGGAAACCAGTTGTTTTATCTCCCGGGTGACCTGGCCTACCCTTCGGAGTCGTTTCTGGCAAAAAAAGTGGTGATGACCGCCCGGATCATCACTCCCTACAGGTTGAAATTCGGCATGACCACGGCCGGAGTTGCCAAAGCCATCGGAAAGCCCTTTCTGGTGGTGAGAGACGACCAGCACATCAAGCAACATGAGATCTGGCTCTACAAGCGGATGGTCGGAGGATACCGCAGCACAAGCCAGCTTCACTTTTTCGATGGTCAGTTGCGCATCGTTTTCGAGGAGATCAAGAAGGTCTACCGTCACGGTGATATGCAATACCCCAGCGTACTGAAGGCCTTCGGATACGAGCTGGTTGCGTCTGGCCCCTGCGACCCTCACTGCACCATCCTGAAAGATGAAAAGCAATCCCTGCTTATCATCGATGAGGGTGTGAATGTTACGCTGAGGTTTCAGCAGAAATAGGAGAGACTATTGGGACAAGGATAGGGGAAATGATGAATGAGGCAATGAGACAATGAGGCAATGAGACAATGGGACAATAAGACAATGTGTCAATTCGTCAATTTGTAATATCTTTCAGCTATTGACGTTGGTATTCTGAACAGGTAATTCAACATTAGTCATTCAACTTTAGACATTAGACACTCTTCATTCATCATTCGCCATTCATCATTCATCACTCCCCATGAACCCACCTCTCAATTTTGCCCTCCTCGGAGCGGCGGGGTATATCGCTCCGCGGCATCTGCGGGCGATTCGCGAAACCGGAAACCGGCTGGTGGCGGCTTACGATCCGCACGACAGTGTCGGGATTCTCGATTCATATTTTCCGCAGGCCGCCTTCTTCACCGAGTTCGAGCGCTTCGACCGGCACGTCGACAAGCTGGCACGACAAAAGGGTGAGCGGGTTGATTTTGTCTCGATCTGTTCGCCCAACTACCTGCACGATGCACAGATCCGCTGGAGCCTTCGGGCCGGAGCCGATGCCATCTGTGAAAAACCGATGGTGCTGAATCCCTGGAACATCGATGGACTCGAACAGATTGAGCGGGAGAGCGGAAAGAGGGTTTATACCATCATGCAGCTGCGGCTTTTGCCGAACCTTCAGTCTAATGTTCAAAGTCTGATGTCTAATGTTGGGACAGGGACAAGGGCGAGGGTTGAGCTTCAATACATCACACCGAGGGGCACATGGTACCACCACTCCTGGAAGGGAGATCCGGCCAGGTCGGGCGGCATCGCCACCAACATCGGAATCCATTTCTTCGACCTCCTCATCTGGCTCTTCGGTGACGTTGAAAAAAGCACCGTACTGCACCTCGACCACCTGCGCGGCAATGGAGAACTGACCCTCAAAAACGCTGATGTTGAGTGGTTTCTGTCAATTGATGAATCTGATCTTCCGTCCTCACCCCCGGCCCCTCTCCTGGGAGGAGAGGGGAGAGGGGTGAGGACGGGGGAGAGGCG
>CAYGOU010000500.1:0-1580 GCA_964351455.1 uncultured Porphyromonadaceae bacterium | reverse complement strand
AATGAGAGATAGTTTCTATGGTTGATAACTTGTTGCGATCAGCTGAAAAAGCTACTTCCTTTTTCTGTATATTTGTCGTAGATAACCCCGGGTAACCATTCAGAGATATGCATCCATTTATCCACCTACACGTTCACTCCCAGTATTCATTGCTGGACGGGCAGGCCAGTATCCAGCGGCTCGTCGACAAAGCCATGAACGATGGCATGCGTGCCATCGCCCTGACCGATCACGGTGCGATGTACGGCATCAAGGAGTTCCTCAACTATTGCAACAAGAAAAACGGGCTGCGTAAGACCGAGATTGCCAACCTGAAAAAAGAAATTGACGCCCACATGCAGGGAGAGGATGCTGACGGCAGGAAGGAGGCCCTGCAACAGCAGTTGCAGGCGGCAGAGCAGAAACTGTTCAAGCCGATCGTGGGGTGCGAGTGTTACCTGGCCCGTCGCGATCGATTCTCACAGTCGGAGAAGATCGACGGCAGCGGCTGGCACCTGGTGGTGTTGGCCAAGAACCTGACCGGTTACAAGAATCTGATCAAGATCGTCTCCAAGAGCTGGACCGAGGGGTTCTACTACCGACCCCGCATCGACAAGGAGTTACTGGAGCAACACAGCGAGGGACTGATCGTCTCCTCCGCCTGTCTGGGGGGTGAGATCTCCCGCAAGGTGGACAGCGGGCAGACCAGCGACGCCGAGGAGGCGGTACAGTGGTACAAGAGCGTATTCGGCGACTATTACTACCTGGAGTTGCAGCGCCATAAGACCAACCGCCCCGATGCGGACCAGAGCACCTACCCCAAGCAGGAGCGGGTGAACCAGGAGCTGATCCGCATCGCCCGCAAATATGATGTGAAGCTGATTGGCACCAACGATGTGCACTTCGTGAACGAGGAGGATGCCGATGCACATGATCGTCTCATCTGCCTCAGCACGGGCAAGGATTTCGATGATCCCGACAGGATGCGCTACACCAAGCAGGAGTGGCTGAAGAGCACCGAGGAGATGAATCGGATCTTCGCAGATATCCCGGAGGCGCTGACCAACACCCTGGAGGTGGCAGACAAGGTTGAGTTCTACTCCATCGACAACCCCCCCCTGATGCCCTTCTACCCCATTGATCCCGCCTTCGGCACCGAGGAGCAGTACCGGGAGAAGTATCCCGAGCAGGTGCTGATGGGGGAGTTCGGCAAGGATACCTTTCACCGGCTGGGTGATTACGACAAGGTGATACGGGTGAAGCTGGAGGCTGATTACCTGGCACACCTCACCTTTCAGGGAGCACAACGGCGCTATGGGGAAGAGCTGACAGAGGAGATACATGAAGGACTTAGCTTCGATCTGGAGACCATCAAACGTATGGGGTTCCCCGGCTACTTCCTCATCGTGCAGGATTTCATCAACGCTGCCCGGGAGATGGATGTGGCAGTGGGTCCGGGTCGAGGCTCGGCAGCCGGCTCCGCTGCCGCCTACTGCCTGGGCATCACCGACATCGACCCGTTGAAGTATGACCTGCTGTTTGAGCGTTTCCTGAACCCGGACCGTATCCAGGTCCCTGATATCGACATCGATTTCGCCGAC
>CAYGOU010000499.1:238-1587 GCA_964351455.1 uncultured Porphyromonadaceae bacterium | reverse complement strand
GTTCATTTCCCTCCAGCACCATTTTTCCCTCAATTTCGGTATTCCAGTAACATTTTGCCTGCAGGGAGGGCAGCAGGGAGAAGAGGATCTGGAAGCATTCGAATGGCCCGCGCTGATGGAGGTAGCTGTGGCGTTCGCCCCGGCCCATTATGCCAAGCAGCCCGGGTCTGGCGGTACCGAAGGTGTTACGGGTAACATTCTGCAGAATCCCCGTGCCCTCCACCTGATACCACAATCGGTAACAGTCTTGTTGAAAACGGAGTGGCGCGGTGGTACGATTAGATTCTGTACCTGAGTGTTCGAGGTAATCGATGGCGTGAATTTCGATTTTTACCTTGGGAAGTTCTAGCTGAGGCCGATCCTTCCAGCTTTCCAGACAGCCAAATGTCCGCAATGCCGAAAATGACGGATGAGCCGTATAGACCGGATTACGGAAAGAGGCTAATATTTCATGACGGCTGGGGAACATGGTCGCTTAATATATATTGTGGGATGATCATAAAACCCATTTTCTCTTTTGGTAGCCATTATATTCACGGCACCTGTTTTAAAGAGCATCAAAAATCTTAAAACCATGCGGAATAAAATCTCCGCAGATTGCGTTTCAAAAAAATGTCCTCCAACACTGATTCAAATCGATTCCTGAGCGAAGATGGTTCTTTGTCGTTATATCTAAAGGAAATAAGCAGAAACAAGGCGCTTTCTCTGGAAGATGAGATGGCGCTTGCGGTGCGCATCCGCCAGGGGGACCGCAAGGCGCTTGATAAGCTTGTCAAGGCCAACCTGCGCTTTGTGGTCAGTGTCTGCCGCAATTATCAAAACCAGGGCCTACCTCTTAATGATCTGATCAATGAGGGAAATCTGGGGCTTATCAGGGCAGCCAAACGGTTTGATGAGAAGAAGAATTTTAAATTCATCTCCTATGCTGTGTGGTGGATCCGCCAGGCGGTGCTTCAGGCACTCGCAGAGCAGTCCCGCATCATAAAGCTCCCACTTAACCGGGTGGGAACCATTCACAAGATAGGAAAGGTCCAGAGCCGTCTTGAACAGAAATACAACCGCCTTCCCAATGTAGATGAGATCGCCCAGGAGCTCAACCTTGACCACCATGAGGTCCAGGAGAGCATGAAAATCGGCAATAGCCATGTATCACTTGATGCCCCTCTTCAGCAGGGTGAAGACTCAAAACTCATCGATATCCTCAGGGATGACCGTCAGGGGAGTCCCGATGAGAAGGTACTTGACATATCGTTGCAGACAGAGATTGATGCCACTCTTGACACCTTGTCAGAACGGGAGAAGGAAGTGATCAAGCTCTATTTTGGCATCGGGGAGGACGCGGCTAATAC
>CAYGOU010000499.1:0-228 GCA_964351455.1 uncultured Porphyromonadaceae bacterium | reverse complement strand
TAATACACTTGAGGAAATCGGGCAGCGGTTCAACCTCACCCGTGAACGTGTCCGTCAGATAAAGGAAAATGCACTCAGACGACTTAAACATAGCTCACGCAGTAAGCGACTACATCTGTACCGAAGCTCGTAGCCGCACATTCTCAAGGGGGGTCTAATGAAGAAATGTGCCTATTGCAGTTCAGATATTATCATGGGAGGCAAAACCGAAGGGCAACATCATTATTG
>CAYGOU010000498.1:0-1594 GCA_964351455.1 uncultured Porphyromonadaceae bacterium | reverse complement strand
GCCTGATTCCTGATGTAAAAGTGGTGTATACCCGCACCACCGACGTTTTTGTTGATCTGAGCGTTAGAGCAGCTATAGCCAACCGCAATGAAGCAGACATTTTTATCTCGATCCACTCAAATGCGGTGACTGACCGAAGCGCTTTTGGATCAGAAACCTGGGTCATGGGGCTCGATAAAACCAACGCCAATTTTGATCTGGTGACCAAAGAGAACAAGGTAATCCTGCTTGAAGAGGATTACGAAACCACCTATGAGGGATTTGACCCTGAATCACCGGAATCCTACATCATGTTTTCGCTGCTGCAGAACAACAATCTCAGCCAGAGCCTCAACATCGCCGGGAAAATCCAGGAGCAGTTCAAAAACCGCGCACTGCGAAAGGATCGCGGAGTGTTTCAGGGGGGCTTGCTGGTTCTGTGGAAAACCACTATGCCAGGGGTTCTGGTTGAACTGGGATTTCTTTCTAATGCCCGTGAAGAGGAGTTCCTGATGACCAACAACGGTCAAGACATCATGGCTTCGGCCATTTTCAGGGCCATCAAGGCTTACAAAGAGGAGGTATCGGGTCAGGTCAAAGAGACCCTTATTGCGGGTAATGAAGCCAGCAATGAGACGGTTAAAGAGCAGATCCGGGAAACTCTTTCTGAAAAGCAGATCTCACCGCCTGTCGTTACAGACAGCAGCAGCTTCGTGACTCCTGCCAAATCCAGTAGCGGAGTTGAATTCAGGGTGCAGCTACTTGCCTCAAAAACCAAAATCCCCTTAACTTCTGCCCATTTTAAGGGCTATGCTCAGATGGAGGAGATTCCGCTGGATGGGTATTATAAATACATGACCAAACCGGTCAGCGATTACAAAGAGGCCATGAAGCTAAGGCAAGAGATGGAACCCAAGTTCAAGGGTGCGTTTATCGTACCTTTCAGGAACGGAAAAAAGGTCACCCTTGAAGATGCGCTTAAAAGATTATAGCACAAGTTTGTTACAATGAAAAAGAATGCTGTCATAAGGGTTGGCATCCTCTTTACCACAGCCGTAGTGGTGGTTTTTTGGGGGCTCAACTTCCTGAAAGGAAGAAATTTCCTGAAGCAGGAAAATGCCTTTTTTGCCACATACACCAAAATCGGCAACCTCGTAGAATCGAGTCCGGTTACGATCAATGGTTTTCAGGTCGGGCAGGTTAGAAAAATCGGTCTCATTGAGCACGAACCGGGAAAAATCATGGTGAAGTTTATACTGACCTACCCCGGCATTGAGCTTCCCAGGGGAACCATAGCCTTGATCTACAGTACCGACCTGATGGGCACCAAAGGCATCGCCCTTGAACCCGGAGCCGACACCTTGATGCATGTTTACGGAGACACGTTAACGGGGCGGATTGAAGATGACCTGAGGGATCAGGTAAATGCACAAATGGTTCCACTTAAGATAAAGGCAGAGGGATTGATATCTTCGATGGATTCGGTGCTTCTTGCTTTTCAGATGATCCTGAACGAACAGACCCGGAGCTCCCTGGTCAGCAGTCTCAGCAGTGTAAATTCTACTCTTGGTAATCTGGAAAGCACCTCGGATTTTCTGGAGAATTATCTCAGGAT
>CAYGOU010000497.1:0-1607 GCA_964351455.1 uncultured Porphyromonadaceae bacterium | reverse complement strand
ATCATCTGATAGAAATGCAAAAAGTCATTCCGGTTGTTGTTGCGGATGGCTTCAACAAACTGCGTCTGAAATTTATTGGCATTTACGTAAAGCACAATCTTGTCGGCAAACTTCTCCTTGACCTCTATCCCAATGGCCTGAGCAAGATGGGTTTTTCCCAGTCCTGACCCCCCGTAAATCAGCAGAGGATTGAATGCGGTGCCTCCTGGGTTCTGAGCAACCGCATAACCAGCCGACCTGGCCAGCCGGTTACAGTCGCCCTCTACAAAATTGGCAAAGCTATAATCCGGATTGAGCTGAGGGTCGACATGAAGTTTCTTAATCCCGGGAATCACAAAGGGATTCTTGATGGTTCTCTCCTCTTCGTCGAGGGGAAGGGAAAGAGGCTTATTCTGAAGGTTGTTTCTTGCCTTGGTAGGGAACTTAACCGTATAGGGTTTAGTGTTTGACAAGGAGTTTTGTTCCATGACAACGCTGTACTCCAGCTTCGCTTCTTGCCCAAGCTCCTTACGCAGGGTTTTACTCAGAATGCCAATGTATTGCTCTTCAAGGTATTCATAGAAGAAAGGGGAAGGAACCTGAATGGTCAGAATTTGCTTATCGAGTTTTACCGGGACAATGGGCTCGAACCAGGTGCGGTAGCTGATCGAGGGAACGTTGTCTTTTATGATGGTCAGACAGCGATTCCAAACATCTATATGGCTCTCACTCATATAAGCTGAAAATTAGGAGGTTACAACAAGGGCTTTCTGTAGGCAAGATGGTGAAAAAAATATTTATAAAAAAACCGAACCTGGCTTGATTTTGTAGAATCTTTTACACTGCCTTTATTTTCAAGCGGATAATTTTTCAGAATCACATGATAGTTTTAGTAGCCTAATAATCAGTAAGTTACATCAACCGTTTGATCTGCAGGGTATTAATGGCCCATGCTGCCAAGGGGGACTTAAGTGTCATTTAAATGGGCAGGCGTGTCCAGTTTCCGTTCAGCCAGGTATAGATTCCGGTTGAAGGGTGAGTTTTGCGGATCCGGTCTAAACGCCGCAGGCAGCGATCCAGGTCCTGATGCTGGAAAATGTAATAGTAATACAGGCTTCCAACCTGGATGAACCTGGGGTCAGTAAGACCGGATAGTTCTTCATGGCCGGCCGGGATGGGAGCAGGACTCTGAAAAACGACTACATAATAGTTCATAAGTCCCTCCTCGGCAAGCACTTTGGCAACCAGGTCATCGCCGGCAGCATAGACCGTTGTACCTCTGTCAAGAAGGGATAGGTGCACATATTTCCGGGGATTGATGCGAACATCCTCAAGCAGGCGATTCAGGGAGTGACTGGTCACAAGAAGCGAATGATAGAGAGAATCACTCACCATCAGCTGTCCTAAGCTCCCCTCGCCGCGGTTAAGGTTTTGCAGCAGTTCGTCAAAACTGCCAAGAACCTGAGTGAACGAAGTTACTGCGCCGATGATGGGTGTCTTGGTCAGGGTATCGCTGAAATTTCTGAGGTTGGTAAGGAAGAATCTCAGGTCGGTCGTCTGGTTTTGGAGGCTATGGCTGATGCTGTCAAGCGATGACAGGAGAGTGCTGATTTTCACGGACTCTATCC
>CAYGOU010000496.1:0-1609 GCA_964351455.1 uncultured Porphyromonadaceae bacterium | reverse complement strand
GTGGTAAATATTGGTTCCTGAGTTAATCAGGGTGTCGCTAATAACCTTGTATAAAGGAGGTTCGAACAGGCGAAGATCCTGCGACGACACACCCATTCCCGCAACCAACCCCACAACAACCACCATCCATCTTCTCATCTTACCCATATCCCCCTTTTTAACCTTTTTATCCTTTTCAACCTTTTCAACATTTTCAACCTTCCCTCACAAATTCCCCCTCCTCCTTATCTTCAGCTTCATCGCCCCTTCGACCGGCTTTTCGCTCACGAGGGCGAGGTATCCGCCGGCGCCGGCGCCTGAGAGTTTCCAGGCCAGGGCCCTGTTTTTGTACTGTTCGATCACCTGTTCAACCCTGGAATTCAGCATCTTCGGAAACATGGCGGTCTGGGCACCGAACGAATCGAGGTAGGCCCCGGCAAACTGCGCGAGATCGCGGTTCATGATCCCCTCCCAGCAGCGGTCGGCCGCCCGGGTCAGCCGCTGAACCCCTTCGGGACTGATCCGCGTATTGTCGAGAAGGTTGAGTCCCGCCTCCCGCGGCCACAAAGTCACCAGCCAGAGATGCTCCTCGAGCCAGCTCAATATTTTTTCATCATTCACCTGCTCGATCTTCTTCGGCCAGTAATCCTTGTCATAATAGTGACGTGCCAGTCCCGGTACACATATCCCGATCGAATCCTGCGCCCCCGAAATCTCGGTGCGTCCAGGCTCGTTTTCAAAGCGGAACAGCATCTCGGCCAGCTTTTCGGGATGCTCGAGCGGCAGCTGATAGGGCCAGAGCTTTCGCGCCGCATTTCGGGTTGAGGTGGCCATGCCCGAACGCTCATGAAACTCCACAACAGGCTCAATCGAGATGGTAACCGCCCAACCGGGAGCATATTTGTTCACGTAAGGCTGGTCGATCCAGGTGCCCGCCAGATCAAGCCGGTAGGGCAGCAGGCAGGGATCCGAACTGCGAAGTGCCGTGGTCGACCGGGGCGCCAGTCCCGGCTCCGGAATCCTTCTCAACACCAGATATTCTATTCCCAGCTCCCGGCAGAGATCCTCCTTGGCCGGTGAGTTGCCGTCTTCGTTCACCAGAAAAACATCGGGACGAAAAGAACGTAACTCTCCTTCAAAGTCCATCAGTCCCGACCCCTTGTTGATCCATGCATCGGTCACATAACGGATCGACTTCACCATGTAGAGCCGCTCATGCTCACTGTTGATGGTGGGCCGCCCCTTCAGATCCATGATGGTCTCATCCGACCCGATGCCCACATAAAGGTCACCATACTGCGAAGCCTCCCTGAAAAAGGCCACATGACCGCTGTGCAGCAGATCGTAGCAGCCGGAGACAAAAATCTTTTTATTCATAGGATCAAACTTGACAAAAAATTCGGTTGTAACCGAAAAAACTGTCCCCAACGACTCATTTTTCGGTTGTAACCGAAAATTCTACCGATTCAGATACCAATCATAGAGCCTGCTGACCCCCTCCTCGAGCTCCACCCTGTGGTGCCAGCCCAGGGCGTGAAGCCTCGACACATCGGTCAGCTTGCGCATCGTTCCGTCGGGCTTCGAGGCATCAAAGCGGATCTCACCCTGAAAACCCACCACCCTTTTGATC
>CAYGOU010000495.1:0-1614 GCA_964351455.1 uncultured Porphyromonadaceae bacterium | reverse complement strand
ATGAGGTTAGAGAGCTTGGCGATATACTCAGCGGTCTTCGGGTTATCCTCTTTCAGGGCAAAGGCATAGACTGTATTGAGTGAATTGAACAGAAAATGAGGATTGACCTGCGAGCGGAGTTGATTAAGCTCGGCTTCTTTCTGGCGGTAGAGTCGGAAGCCCTGAGCATTTCTTTCCCTGATCCATTTTCGCAGGTAAGCGTAAAGAAAGGCCGGAACGATGAACAACAGAAGGAATAAATTTTCAGAAAACCGGAGGAGACGGGTCAACGGAGCCTCCATTCCGCGCTTTTGAAGGTTAATAAAGGTCTTCAGTACATCCATACCCGTTAAAATCAATGCAGTTATAAGCATCAAACCCATTAAGAGCCACAGGTACCGGACACCTTTGTCGGATTTCAAAATGGATGGAAAAAGCCAGAAGGTCAGGCAATAAAAGAAAGCCAAAGTGAGAATAAGAATGGCAAGGTTGAAAAACCCATGGTCGCTCTCGAGATTTACTGCAACCGGAAGCAGGGCAATAAATATCAAAATGGCATGCACAAGGACCTCAACGTTCAGGAGTTTTGCTTCAAACAGGTAACTAAAGCTTTTATTCTTCTTTATCAGCAATACCATGTAATAAACCAAAAAAGAACCCAGAATCAAAGGTATCAGACTCAGCAACACAAATTTAAGATCATTCCCACGGGGTATCGGCTCCCAATTATAGGCTGTTTTAATAATCACAAAAAGAAGCGCCCAATAAACTGCGGCAGAGATTGATGTGAACAATGCATATTTAATATAGTGCTTATGCATGGCAAGTTTCGGAATGAGCCAGAACGCATGTACGCTTAAAAAAGCCACCATACCGAGAACCCAGAGCCACAAGGCGAAATCACTCGGTTTATGCCTCAATATGGACCATACAACGATGAAAACCGAGGCAATCAAAAATCCGTATTTGAACCAGGCTAAGCCTCTGCGACTGTTCTTGCTTTTAGTGTGTCTTGAAAGCACCGTTATACCAAAAATAAGTAGAGCTACTCCTAACAAAACAATGAGGACCTCGGCAACCCGCAGGTAGATATCCCGCATCTGACTGGATGAGGATTTCTTAACTGTAATATTGTTTAAAAGCAAATCTCTCACCTGACCATCCTTCACGTGGTCTAAAGCATAGTCAAAGATGAGTTGCTTCTCAAGCATGTCAGTTGTGCCCAACAGTGAGGTATTCACCAAATTCCATAAGTAATAGGTTTTTATGAACCCACTGAATTGCCGCTGACCAATTTCTATCTCATCCGCCAAACTCAACCAGGGAGTGTCTCCAAAAGGTTTGTTCATAAAACCGGGATAAGCGCTAATCAGATGCCGGTAACTTTTTAGGGTTATAAGCGCATTGTAATTATTGAGATCCAGGTCTTTAATGATTTCTCTAACCTCCTTTATCAACAGGGTATCAGCAGAGTTACGATTCAAACTCCCTGAAATTAAGATATTGAAATATGAGTATTTGATTCGATTCTGCTCCCAGTTAAGAAAGACAGAGTCTTGTAATCGGAGGTGCGGGTAGGTATTTAAAAAGGCCAGTTGATCCTTAAAAAAGTCTGTAAGTTGATCAATCCTGGAA
>CAYGOU010000494.1:0-1618 GCA_964351455.1 uncultured Porphyromonadaceae bacterium | reverse complement strand
AACCAAACCATATTCTTCAGTATTATCTTTCGGATCAAGATTATCTTCATCCAATGGCTTCTGCCTGATGATGGCATCAAAAAAATATCCGGTTTTGGGCATTAAACCAGATGCCTGAGAAGAAATATCGCCACCCGGATGCATCAGCACGTTGCCACTGGCATCTGTTGTTATATTGAAGCCTTCGGGTACAAGCACCTCCTGCCCCCAGGGAGTAGTGTATTGCTTCAATGGTTCGTGGTTATTAAAGCCAAATGAATTGTTTTTACCCCTTGCTCCTACCACATCCACTCCAATAATATCTATTAACTCCTGATCGACTTCGCCCAGCATCTGATAGGGATCAGTGATACGAACTGGTTTGTGTTCCAGCCCATAGTACCGCCGAAGGTTTTCAAGCGACAGAGCATGGATTCCGGTAACAGAAGTAGCCCCAAAATCGATAACTATTTTATCGGGCTGCCGGTGATTGATGGTTAAATCGAAACGTTCTTTCGATGTCATAAGCCGTTTTCTTATTTATCAACGAACAACCTGTTTTACACTGGCATCGGTGGCAGACCCCACCCTTTCCGGTATGTATGGGTTATATACTCACTGGAGGCTTCCATTGCATTGAAGGTTGCATATTGCGTATTAAAATGGGGATGCCCTTCAATGACCTGAAATTCATTGGAGGTAACCACCCGCAATTTGTCAGATGGTGAAATGTTGGTAACCTTCATGTTTTCAGCATCCCATTCCAATGTTTTATTCAGGCTTTGCAATCTGACAGCAAGTACACCCAATAAAACCATTTCATTGAACGGGCCGGAATACCCAAAATGGGAAGTTCCCTCAATCCGGTTTTCGGGCGTTTCTTTGCATGCTCTTATCCAGTCCTGCTCGTGAGGCCCATCCACATAGCCTACGGCGCCGGGGATTCTGCGCAGATATGGCTTAACCTCAGGTGTTCTGCCCGATATCAAGCGGGCATTAAAGCCGCCGCATCCGGTAATCATGGTATCTTTTGAACCAACAAAAATGCATCCTCCCAGACCATCTTCCATCAGGTTTATGCCATCAGGAATTAGGTCGGCTTTTACAGGCAATAACCCTCCATCGTACCAGTAAACTTTAACAGGCGGCATGTCAACCTTTAGCAACTTTTCCCTCATGGGAAACGAAAACTCCACTGTTTCAGCCTGTGGTGCCGATTCTGTATTCATTATGGTTGAGCTTCCCCTTACTTTGTCGGGATATCCCAACTTTAAAGCCTGATAAACCGGATCTAGAACATGGCAAGCCATATCGCCAAAGGCTCCGGTTCCGAAATCCCACCAGCCTCTCCAGTTCCAGGGGGTGTAAATCTCATGATACGGCCTTTCAGGTGCCGGCCCGACAAACAGGTCCCAGTTCAAGGTATCAGGAGGGGTCATAATCTGAGTAGGCCTTTCAAGCCCCTGCGGCCATATTGGCCGGTCTGTCCAGGCATGAACTTCTCTCACCTCGCCAATTTCTCCGTTCCATATCCATTCACACACCTGACGGACACCATCGCCCGAATTTCCCTGGTTACCCATCTGAGTTGCCACTTTATGCTTTGCTGCAAGTTTGGTGAGCAGTCTAGATTCGTAAA
>CAYGOU010000493.1:0-1620 GCA_964351455.1 uncultured Porphyromonadaceae bacterium | reverse complement strand
ATGCTGGCCTCCGCATCCAATGCACTTATTATCGGTTTTCACCTCAGCCCAAACACCAAGATCAGAGATCTTGCAAAGGGAGAGGGTGTGGAAATCAGGAACTACCGGATCATTTATGAGGCAGTCGATGCGGTACACGGTGCCATGGAAGGCATGCTCAAACCTGAAATCAGGGAGAACATCCTTTCAGAGGTAACGGTGCGCAAAGTATTCAAAGTCTCAAAAACCGGTACAATTGCAGGCTGCATAGTCGATTCCGGCACGGTTGTGCGCGGAAATAAGGCCCGTATCATTCGCGATGATGTGGAACTTGCCGAATCCAAGATCTCCAGCCTCAAGCGTATACAGGAAGATGTCAGGGAGGTTGGTACTGGGTACGAATGCGGAATCATAATGGACCGTTTCTCCGATTATCAGGAAGGGGATCGAATTATCACCTTCGAGGAAGTAGAAATAGCCAGAAAACTTAGCAAGTAAGACTGCCCTGCGGGGCAGTCTTATCCATACATGAGGTAATTATGTCCGCACCACAATACCACAATGAGCGGCTTCGGGAATTACTGCTTCGGGAAATAGGAATGACTATCTCGCAGAAAGTGCGCGATCCCCGTATCCCATCCGTTGTGACTGTTACGGAAGTAAAGCTTGCTCTGGATAACAGAAATGCAACGGTTTATGTCTCCCTGCTTGGCGAGGAGAGTGAAACCGCCGAAGCCATCATCGCTCTGAACAAGGCTGCGCCTTTTATTCAGCGTGTAGTGGCATCTCATATCACCATGAAACATTTCCCTCACCTGTTCTTCAAACTCGACACCACCCTTGAAAAAAGCCAACACTTGAACGAGCTGCTCAAAGAAATTCAAAATGATCTGGAATGAACTTAATAAAACCATAGAGTCAAACTCATCTTTTCTGATTTCAAGCCACATGAGTCTTGATGGCGATTGCGCCGGCTCGCAGCTTGCGTTCTACTGGTATCTTAAAAGTCTGGGCAAAAAGGTGGAGATGTTCTGCGTCGATCCTGTTCCTCAGAAATTTGCATTTCTGAAAAACTCTGAGATGATAAACCAGAAATGTCCGGAGGGCACCTTCGACATTCTTATGGTGCTTGATTGTTCCAACCCCAGCCGACTGGGCTGGAAGGGCCAGAATGCGATCGCTCAGACCATCATAAACATCGATCATCACCGTGACAACAGCAATTTCGGCTCACTCAATTTTATTGACATCACGGCTGCTGCTACCGGAGAAATTATCTACTCTTTTTTTCGGGACAATGCGATAGAATATCCGGACTTTGTGGCCGAATCGCTCTATGCGGCCATAATGACCGACACTGGAGGGTTTAGATTTTCCAATACCTCAAGTAAAGTATTGCGGGTCTGCGCTGATCTTGCCGACAAAGGAGCCGACTGTGCCTTCATCTATGAAAATGTGTACGCCTCTCACTCCCCCAAAGCGCTCATTTTACAATCGCGAATCTGGTCTACACTTACATTTCACCTCAACGGCAAGATATGCAGCATGGACATGCCACTTTCAATTCTTGAAGAGATCGGCGCTCACTATAGCGACTCAGAGGGCATGTCCGACTACACCATCACAGCCACAGGTGTGGAG
>CAYGOU010000492.1:0-1633 GCA_964351455.1 uncultured Porphyromonadaceae bacterium | reverse complement strand
CCGTCAAGCTGACAGTCGGCAACCAGGTGTTTGAAAGACCCTTCATTGTGATGAAAGATCACTGGAATTGATGGAATTGAAAGTCGATCCAATTGGCAGCGTTGAAAAACCAGGGGATCATTGGCAGATCGTCATTCATCCTGAATACAGGCCCGCCCTCAGGGGACTCAGTGCTTTCAGCCACCTGATGGTGCTCTGGTGGGCGGATGGATTTGACTCCCCGGATTACCGGTCCCTTAGGTTAAGCGGAAAAACTTACACGAGGGGTCCCGATGAATTGGGGGTGCTGGCAACCCGCTCGCCCATACGGCCCAATCCGCTGATGGTCACGATGGTCAGACTTACCGGCTACCTCCCGGATGAAGGCATCCTGCTCATAGGGCAGATTGACGCCCGCCAAGGGTCGCCGGTTGTCGACCTGAAGCCATATCATCCGAGTGCCGATCGCATCAGGGATGTCATTATGCCAGAATGGTGTGCCCACTGGCCCATGTGGTATGAAGAGAGCCATAGGTTCGACTGGGCGGCAGAATTTAATTTTTAAGCAACAGATACGACTCCATACAAGATAAACCATCTCCCCTTGGCTAAAACGGGGAGATCACCTGCAGCCTTTAAGCGAATCTTTATAACAATTCCTCGCGGGTCGCTTCAAGCAGATCCGCAATCGAGGTCAGGTAGAGTCCGACCACTGTGTCGGCCGCTCCGTAGTAAATTTTCACCTCGCTTTCGGGCATGGCGAAACCTTCGGAATCAAAACTTTCAATCACCCATCCCGACGGGAAGCATACATTCGGAACCTGTCCGGCCAGTTCCCAGATCTCCCTCGGCTCTAATATGTTGTGTCGGCATCGGCCAAGTACCTTTGAGGGATCGAGCAGATCGAGCAGCATCACCCCACCCTGATAGATGTTGGCACTGCCGAAATGACCTGCAACCCCGTGATAAACGTGCAGCCAACCTTCACGGGTTTTTACCGGAGGTGGGCCCGAACCGATGAATTCGTCCCAATAATGAAAGCGGCCATTGATGAGCGGTGCCACCGGTTTCCAGTTCAGCAGATCATCGGAGGCCGAAAGCCAGATGGTGCTTCCTGAGGTGGGGCCACCGGTGTGACGTGACTTGTTCGGTCGATCCATCCTAAGATACTGTCCGCCCACCTTTTCAGGGAAGAGCACCCCGTTGCGGATGTCTTCACTGGAGGCAATGCCCATGAATTCAAACTCCAGAAAATCCGTCGTCTTACCCACTCCGAGCTGGCATCCATCGTCCATATCCATGGCGAACATGATGTAATAGACCTCATCAATCCTCGTAATCCGGGCATCGTATATGTGGTAAATCCGCTCCCTGACACTTTCAATGCCTTTAAAATGCACCAGTTCAGGTCTGACCCTGAAACGGATGCCGTCGGTGCTTTCAGCCACCATCAGAAAGGTTTCACGGGAGCGGGCCTGAACCCTTAGCATCAGCAGATAACGATCACCAAACTTGATGGCACCGGGATTAAACACCGATGTGGCATCGACCAGGAATGGATTTACATCCGGAATATCCTTCCGGGTGAGAATGGGGTTGATGGGGTGACGAGGCATGGGTTACTGGTTACTGGTTACTGGTTACTGGTTCCCCC
>CAYGOU010000491.1:0-1665 GCA_964351455.1 uncultured Porphyromonadaceae bacterium | reverse complement strand
GTTAAAACATTTGCGAGCACCCTTCACGGGATTTCGGCCATCACCGTTCTGGTGGAGGTTCACCTTTCGGATGGAATTGGTTATCACCTGGTTGGCCTTCCCGATAGTGCGATCCGGGAGAGTCAGCAGCGAATCATTTCCGCCATGGAAAGTTCGGGGTACCGGTGGCCGGGCAAGCGACTCATCATCAACCTGGCTCCAGCCGACCTGAGGAAAGAGGGATCGGCTTTCGACCTTCCGCTGGCGATCGGGATTCTTGGGGTGAGCGCACAGTTACCCTGCGAGAACCTGGGGCGTTTCATGATGATGGGCGAGCTCTCTCTCGACGGGAACCTGAGGCCGGTCAGGGGTGTGCTGCCCATGGCCCTGAGTGCCCGCAGGGAGGGTTTCAGGGGCATGATCATCCCGGCGGTCAATGCCAGGGAGGCTGCGGTAGTTGAAGGACTCGAAATATTCGGAATGGAGAGCCTGCATCAGGTGGTCTCTTTTCTGCGGGGATCCTTTCAGCCGGAGGCTGTCAGCGTTGATCTCTCTGCCCTGTTCAACCCTGCGGAGCCTTTGGGTGAGCCCGACCTCGCCGATGTGCGCGGTCAGGAAAATGTCAAGCGCGCCCTCGAAGTGGCCGCCGCCGGAGGCCATAACGTGCTGATGGTCGGTCCCCCAGGATCTGGAAAAACCATGCTCGCCCAACGGCTGGCGGGGATTCTTCCCCCGCTTTCGGTTGAGGAGGCACTCGAAACCACCCGCATTCATTCGGTGGCGGGTAAGCTGGGGCACCACCAGACCCTGATAAGCCGGAGGCCCTTCAGGGCACCGCATCATACCATCAGCGATGTGGCCCTCGTAGGAGGGGGATCCTATCCCCAGCCGGGTGAGATATCCCTTGCTCACAACGGAGTGCTCTTCCTGGATGAGCTTCCCGAGTTTAAAAGAAGTGTTCTTGAGGTGATGCGTCAGCCCCTTGAAGACCGGTCGATCCGGATATCAAGAACCCGTTTTACCCTTGAATACCCCTCCACTTTCATGCTGGTGGCTTCCATGAATCCCTGTCCATGCGGTTATTACAATCACCCCGAGAGGCCCTGCACCTGCAGAAACGGGTCGGTGGCGAAGTACCTTTCTAGGATATCCGGACCGCTTCTTGACCGGATCGATCTGCATATTGAGGTGGTGCCTGTAAGTTATGAAAAGCTTACGGGCACTGTTACGGTTGAAAGCAGTGCAGATGTCCGCCGGAGGGTTGAAAGAGCAAGAAATATTCAGTCAGAACGCTATGCTAAAACCCCCGGGGTCTTTTGCAACAGTCAGATGAGCTCCAGACTGATCCGGAAATGGATTCAGCCCGATGAAGCCGGGAGGCTGCTGCTGAAGCAGGCCATGGAAAGGCTCGGACTAAGCGCCAGGGCCTACGACCGCATCCTGAAGGTCTCAAGAACGATTGCCGACCTTGAAGAGGCCGATGCGATCAGGGTTCATCACATCGCCGAAGCGGTTAATTACAGAAGTCTCGACCGGGAGATCTGGGGGAGTTGATTAAGTGAAAAAGAAAAACCGGCCTTTTTGGGGGACCGGTTCTTCAACTGTTTCGAAAAACAAACACTTACTCCTTGCAGCTATTTTTTTAACCAATATCGTATGCAAAGTAAACGCATAGGATGTTGATTT
>CAYGOU010000490.1:614-1674 GCA_964351455.1 uncultured Porphyromonadaceae bacterium | reverse complement strand
ACCCCCTTTTTATCATTTTCAACCTTTTCAACCTTTTCAACCATCCCCTCCATTTCCCTATCTTTACCCAAAGCCCTAACCCACCCCGGCCATGAAAACCCTCCTTCTCCCCCTGCTCCTGCTGCTGGCGGCCTGCTCGCCCCGTTTTGACAACCTCTCAGAACTCTCTGAATATGATGTGGTTTGGGACACTCCCAGCACAGATTATACCGGCACCATGCCCCTGGGTAACGGCGAGATTTCGCTCAACCTCTGGATGCAGCCTGATGGTGACCTTCACTTCTACATCGGTCGTACCGACTCATGGGATGACTACGCCAGGCTGCTCAAGATTGGAAAGGTGAGGGTCTCGTTCAACCCCAATCTTTTCACATCGGGAAACCATTTCAGTCAGCGGCTGAACCTGCGCGAGGGCTGCATTGATCTTGAGGCCGGAGATCCTGAAAATCCAACCCGGATTAGGGTCTGGACCGATGCCAACGCACCCATGGTATATCTGACCTGCGAGGGAAAAGATGCCGTGCAGATGACCGCTCACATCGAACGCTGGCGCACCGATCCATGGGAACCCCCCACCTATGAGGTGAGTGATCTCCTGCTCGACCGCTCAAAACCCGACCAGAAGCGCGAACCCATGATCATCGAACCCGATGTCATTTTGCCCGCAGAAAATAACAGGATCGGATGGTACCATAATAACGTCAAATCGATAGGACCGGCGCTCTCGATGGAGGTTCAGGGACTGGCTGACTTTCCATTGCAGGATCCGCTGCTGCACCGCACCTTCGGTACCCTCATAACCGGAAGCGAAGCGCTTGCTGTAAACGACAGCATCATCACCACCGGCGGCGGAACCTCTCAGAGCCTGGCTCTCTGCGTAATCACCCGCCACCCTGCAACTCCTGAATCGTGGCTGGCAGATGCCGAAACGGAATTGAACCGATTCATGGATCAGGATCCTGAACAGCTTCTGATGCAGCACACCGAATGGTGGGAGCAGTTCTGGAGCCGAAGCTGGCTCTATGCATACGATGATTCGGGCGAGGCCTTTGACCTGACC
>CAYGOU010000490.1:0-604 GCA_964351455.1 uncultured Porphyromonadaceae bacterium | reverse complement strand
CTCACCCGGGCCTATATCCTTCAGAGATTCATCTCCGCCTCCGCCGGACGGGGCAACTTTCCGATCAAATTCAACGGATCGATCTTCACCGTTCCCTTTCCGGATGGTCCCGGCGATGCCGACTACCGGCGCTGGGGACCGGGATACTGGTGGCAGAACACCCGCCTGCCCTACCTAAGCATGTACGCCTCAGGCGACTTCGAAATGCTGAAACCGCTCTTCAGAATGTATGCCGGACAGGTATTCGAACTCAGCAAATTCCGCACCCGCGCCTATTTCGGACATGGCGGAGCCTATTTTCCGGAGTGCATCAACTTCTGGGGCACCGTTTTCAGCGAATCGTACGGATGGCAACCCGCCAGCGAACGCGACGACAAACTGCAGGTCAGCGGATGGCACAAATGGGAGTGGGTCGCCGGTCCAGAGCTGGTATGGATGATGCTCGACTACTACGACCACACCCTCGAAACCGCCTTCCTCACCGACACCATCCTGCCCGTGGCCCTTGAGGTAATGTCCTTTTTCGAAGAGTATTATGACACCGATGAGCGGGGCATCCTGGTCATGCACCCCTCACAGGCCGCTGAAACCTGGTGGAACTGCA
>CAYGOU010000489.1:0-1677 GCA_964351455.1 uncultured Porphyromonadaceae bacterium | reverse complement strand
ATCTGTAGCCATTGCAGAGGGCCTGCTAGAAGAGGCGGCCAGACTCCTGCTGGATTATTACGACGCACTTTATCGCTTTGGATTGAGCAGCCGGAAGGAGGGGCAGGTTCATCTTCTCAATCTGCTTGATGTTGAAGAGGATTTCTTTGCCGAAAAACTGATTATTGCAAAAAATGAAATACTCGGGACAAAAAATAAGAATCCGATGCAATAGCTCGCTTCTTTGCTCCGTTATGCTGTATTGCACTTATCCTTGTTCGAACTAAAGGTACCTTTTCTTGTCAATCTATACTCGCAAACAACGGTGGAAGCTGTTCCTATTTGCCGGTGCGCTGGTAATCGGACTGGCCAGTACCTGGTACACCAATGTCCTGGTCAGAAAACTTGAGGCGGAAGAAAAACTCAGGATGGAAACCTGGGCCGAGGCCACAAAACTTTCACTGACCATTGATACCGAGAAGCAGGTCAACCTGTTTCTGTTTGTGAGCAAAGTGATTGAAACCAATCACAACATTCCGGTGATCACGGTCGACCAGAACGGACAGATCATCACAGCCCGCAACCTGCGTCTCTATGACCGGCAAAACCGTCTGGCTGATGCCTCAAGACTACAGTTTCAGGAGCTGAGCCAGCAAAGCCTTCGTTATCTCAACCGGCAGTTTGCCATCATGAAGAAACAACACGATCCCATCGTGATCGATATGGCGGAGGTGCTCGAATCGATGAAACAACAAGGGCAAGGGGTGATGCTCGATCCGGCAATGTTTGACCAGGCTTCGATGAAGCAATACTTGTATTACAAAGACTCGATCCTGTTGACACGCATCCAGTATTTTCCCATGGTGCAACTGGCGGTGGTCTTTCTATTCATTCTCCTTGCTTATCTGGGCTTCAGCTCTTCGCGTAGGGCCGAGCAGAACCAGGTTTGGGTCGGAATGTCGAAAGAGACGGCCCACCAGCTTGGCACCCCTATTTCTTCTCTCATGGCCTGGCTTGAGCTGATCAAAATCAAACAGTCAAATCCTCAGGTGATTCAGGAAGTTGAGAAGGATGTCAGACGGCTTGAAACCATCGCCGACCGTTTTTCAAAGATTGGTTCGGCTCCGGTGCTGGTGCGTGAGAACATCCTGCTTGTGCTTGAGAACTCTGTAGCCTATTTGCGCAACCGAAGCTCTGAAAAGGTGAAGTTCAGGATGGATTTCGGCGACCTTGATGAACTTTACCTGCCGCTCAATATCACCCTTTTCGAATGGGTGGTCGAAAACCTCTGCCGCAATGCCATTGATGCAATGAACGGGAACGGGGAAATCGAACTTGCGGTCAGGGACCACAACCAGGTAATATACCTTGATATCACCGACAATGGCAAGGGAATACCAAAGTCGAACTATCAGCTTGTCTTTCAGCCTGGCTATACCACCAAGCCGAGGGGATGGGGACTGGGCCTTTCGCTGGTGAAGCGAATCATTGAGAATTATCACTCAGGGAAGGTTTTTGTCAAGAGCTCTGAACTCAACAAGGGCACCACTTTTAGGATTGTGCTCAAGAAGTGATTAAATCTGAGCACCTTATGCCGTGCCCCATTCCGGGTCATCCATTTTTTTATTCAGATTATTGTTTATAGTTTTGCACGTTCAAATCTGGGCATTATGAGCCGTCACCCGGAATATATTATTC
>CAYGOU010000488.1:0-1678 GCA_964351455.1 uncultured Porphyromonadaceae bacterium | reverse complement strand
TATTTGATCATGAATCAGGCACAAAGAAGGTCAGCCGGAAAAGCGTTAACACCCCATCGCCGCTATGTCAGGTGGTTCTGGGGTTTGTTTGGAGGGGGTATCCTGTTCACCGTTCTGTTCTTTTGGCTCATCTCTGCGGGCAAATTGGGGTTCATGCCCACCTTCGATGAGCTTGAAAATCCAAAGATCAATCTTGCCACCGAGATCATCTCGGCCGACGGCGAGGTGCTTGGCACATACTATTTTATGGAAAACCGCCGCAGGGTGGAATACACCGAGATCTCCCCCTACCTGATCGAGGCCCTCATCTCGATTGAGGATGAGCGGTTTTACAAGCACGCCGGAATTGATTTCAGAGGTTTGATGCGGGTGCTGATCAAGAGTGTCATCATGGGCCAGGATACCGGGGGGGGTAGCACCCTGACCCAGCAGCTTGGGAAGTTGCTGTTTCCGAGGGAGAACAATCTAGGACCCATCAGGTTCGTGATCAGAAAGTTCAGGGAGTGGGTCATTGCGATCAAACTTGAGAAGACCTTCACCAAGGAGGAGATCCTGACCCTCTACCTCAATAAATACGACTTCATCTACAATGCCTCAGGCATTGAGACGGCCAGCAACGTCTATTTCAATAAGTCGCCCATCAGACTGACGATAGAGGAGGCCGCCACCCTGGCTGCCCTTGCAAAGAATCCCTCGCTTTACAACCCGATGCGCTTTGAGCAGAATGCCATCAACCGGCGAAATCTCATCCTTGAAAAGATGAAGGAACATGGTTATGCTGAAAGTTCACTGATTGACTCGGTGAAGCAGTTGCCGATTGTGTTGGATTATCACCAGGTTGACCACAAGCTGGGACCGGCAACCTATTTCAGGATGTACCTGCAGAAGTTGCTGACAGAGAAGCGGCCCGCCGATCCGGATGCTGCCAGGGCATGGGACTATGACCCGCTCAGGGGTTGGTGCAACAAGCATTTTAAGCAGGACGGCACTCCATATAATATATTTCGCGACGGGCTAAAAATCTACACCACCATCGACTCGAGGATGCAGGTTTACGCAGAGGAGGCTGTTAAGGAGCATATCCGCGACGATCTGCAGAAGTCGATTGAGGGAGAATTCCGCTGGAACCGTAACGCCCCTTTTCCCAGCGATTACTCCAGGGCGGAGATCGAACAGCAGATGGCCTATTCAAGGCTCTGGAGTGAGAGATACCGGATCCACAAGCAAGAACAGGGACTTCAGGATGATTCGATCCGGAAGCTCTTTGAGACCCCGGTGAGGATGTCGATATTCAGCTGGAAGGGTGAAATCGATACGGTGATGACCCCGAATGACTCGATCCGCTACTACAAACGTTTTCTTAGAGGGGCCTTCATGGCGGTGGTTCCGCAAACCGGTCATGTCAAGGCCTATGTGGGCGGAACCGATTTCAGGTATTTTCAGTACGACCAGATTATGCAGGGACGGCGCCAGGTGGGCTCGGTTTTCAAGCCCTTCGTGTACACCCTGGCAATGGAGCATGGGTATTCGCCCTGCCATGAGGTGGCCAACATCCAGTATTCGATCGAAGGGGATTTCTACGGTGAGGCTGGATTTTATTCACCCAAGTTCTCTGAAAGTACTGAGCTTACCGGTCCTACCGTCACCCTGAAGGAGGGTCTGGGCAAGTCGCTCAACC
>CAYGOU010000487.1:0-1679 GCA_964351455.1 uncultured Porphyromonadaceae bacterium | reverse complement strand
TTGTAAAATGAATCATGATCAAAGAAAAAAGGTTTTGAAAACCTAGGGGCACATTTGCAACCAGTTGCCCTCCCTTTTATCTTTTCCACCTTCCACATTTACCCAATTTCTGCCCTCTGCCCTCTGCCTTCTGCCTTTATGCTAAACCCCCCACGGCTCCCTCAGTGAGCGTTCAAATATTTTCATCGCCTCAACATCTCCCACCGTCGTACCGGCCTCCGGATCCCAAGTGATTTTGCCTCCGGTGCGGATGGCAATGTTGCCCAGGTGGCTGAGGGTGTCTGAGAGGATGGCGCTGTCGAGGGGACAAAGCTCCGGGGTTTTGTCCCGAATGGCATCGGCGAAGAGCTTGACAATCTGTCCCCCCTCATGATGGATCCACCCCTCGTCGGTTGCGCTTTCGTTAAGCATGGAGTGAATCATTGGGATGTCTGAACTGGCGGTGTTTCTGCCGAGCGAAATCCAACCCTTCGTTCCGAAAAAGGTGGTGCCGTTGTTGTCCCATTTCGGCCGGTATTGCATGACCGGCTCATAGGCGATCTCGTCGCTCATGAATCTCATTTTGAGTCCGTTTGCATACTCATACTGCACATCCCAGCTGTTGATGGTGTCCCACAACCCTCCCTCGGGCCAAAATCCTCCGGTGCCTTCAGCCGTGTACAGGCCGGTCATCTGGTCGCGAATGCAGAAAACCATGATGTCGAGGGGATGAGCCCCCCATCCGGCGATGAAGCCGATGCTGAAATCGTTGATGAAGTAGGAGCTGTTGGTGAGGGTGCGGGCCGGGCAATAGTCGTTCCATGGAGCAGGACCAAGGTAGCGGTCCCAGTCGAGTCCTGCCGGTACAGCTTCAACCGAACAGACCGGCACCTCAACCGGGTTGATCCTGGGGCACCACACCTCAACGCGCTCCACTCTGCCGATATCCCCGTTCAGGATAAGGTCGCGCGCCTGTTGCATAAAGGGAAAGGAGCGCTGCTGGGTGCCGTAATTGAATTTCACCTTGTTTCGCCTCACCTCTTCGGTCAGCGTTACAAAATCGGGGTGGCTCAATCCCAGAGGCTTTGCCAGGTGAATGTGTTTTCCGGCCCTGGCCGCCATGATGGCCAGCGGCACGTGCCAGTGGTCGGGGGTGTTGATGGCCACCGCATCGATATCCCTGCGTTCAAGCAACCTCTCAAATTCATTATAGACCTCATAATCACCGAATATTCCCTTTTCCTCGTAGGCTGTTTTTGCCAGGACGGCGGCGTTTTCGCGCCGGCTTTTGATCACGTCGCAGAAGGCCACCGACCGGATATCCTCATCCCAACGGAGATGGTAATGCTTCAGCTCATCGGTGCCCCGTCCACCGAGGCCGATGTGGCCAAAGATGATTCGTTCGTTGGCTCCCTTGACGTTTGAGCAGGAGGTCAGGATCATTGGACCCGCGGTGACGCCTGCGGCGGCGACGGCGGAGGTTTTGATGAAGGTACGTCTTTTCATGGTTACGGAAGGTTACAATGGGTTACAATAGGTTACTGAGGGTTACGGTTTTCAGGAGGTGGCTTTCGAAAATCTGTCCGATGTACAGATACCCTTCCCATTCAACGGCAACCGAACCTGCGCTGATGAGGCTGCCCGTGTCGCTGAAAATGCGTGTTTTGGCGCCGGTGTCCGGATCAATGCGGTAAATGACG
>CAYGOU010000486.1:0-1691 GCA_964351455.1 uncultured Porphyromonadaceae bacterium | reverse complement strand
AACCCCTTAACCATCAGGGTGCCCGTCGGAACCCCCTATGCCGATATCCTGAAGAAATTCAAAATTGGGGCCAAAGAGTGGGTGCTTAGAACAGGCGGACTGATGATGGGTGAGCTTGAGCAGGATCTTGAAGGTGTGGTATCGAAGCGTACCGGTGCCCTGATCGTGTTGCCGGCCGACCACCACTGCGTGACCATGTACCGGAGATTTGCCACCGATCACGATGTCGACCGGATCGCAAAGGCGGGCTGCGACCAGTGCAACTTCTGCACCGAACTCTGTCCGAGGTACCTGCTCGGCCAGCCGGTCAGGCCAGAGACCGCCATGAGAAACAGAATGTTCTCGCGGGAGGATCAACCCATGATCTTTGCCGGAAACCTATCGTGCTGCGAGTGCAACCTCTGCACCATGTATGCCTGTCCTGAAGGCCTCGATCCCAAAGGGGCCACCCTCATTGAAAAGCGGATCGCACGTGAACAGGGGATGAAGTGGCAGGGGCGCCCGGCCGAAGCGCATCCCATGGCGGAGTACCGCAAGGTGCCCACACAGAAGCTGAAACAGAGGCTGGATGTGCTGATGTTCAAGGATGAGGGGCACCTGCAGGAGATCAACCTGCGGCCGGAGATTGTCAGAATTCAACTCGACCAGCATGTCGGCACACCGGCAGGACCGGTGGTAGTGGCAGGACAGAAAGTGAAGCGCGGCGATCTGATCGCCCGGGCATCCGGAAAAATATCATGCAATGTACACGCCTCGGTCGACGGAACCGTCACCGGGGTGACATCAACTGAAATCATCATACAACCAGCGCCATGGCAGTAACGTTTGCAATGGGAATCATAGAATTGGCGAGCATCTACAAGGGATATGAGGTGCAGGATGCCATTCTGAAATCGGCCAGGGTGGAGAAAATGATTGCCCGCACCATCTGCTCGGGCAAGTACCTGATCATCGTCAAGGGTGCCTTCTCAGACGTGGAGGCGGCTCTTGAACTGGCCTCGGAGGTGGGCGGTTTTGCCATCGTCAACACCACCAACATTCCGAATGTCGACGAAAGGGTGTTCCCTGCGATCGCCGGGTGCACCATACTCGAAAGAACCAGCATTGAGCAGAGGATAGATGCCCTGCTGGTGATCGAAACATTTTCGGTGGTCTCGGCCATCCGGGCGGCCGATTATGCCGCCAAGGAGGCCGAGCTCGACGTGCTCAGGATCCACGTCGCCATGGCGATCGGCGGCAAAGGGGTTGCGGTGCTCACCGGCGACATCGCCGCACTTGAGGCGGCTGTAAAACCGGCCATTGAATATTGTAAGGAAGAGGGAATGCTGGCAGGCTATGCGCTGATCCGCAATCCCCATGAAGATTTGTTAAAAGAATTAATCTAACCGGGAGGAAAACCCATGGCAAGCGAATTTGAACTGAGACGACTGATCGTTGAAATCGGAAGAAGAATTTACAACCGCGGCTACGTGGCCGCCAACGACGGCAATATTACGGTGCTGCTCAACGACAAGGAGTTGCTGACCACTCCCACCGGCGTGAGCAAGGGATTCATGACCGAAGAGATGATCATCAAGGTCGACCGCAGCGGCAAGGTGCTCTCCGGAAATTCAAAATACCGTCCTTCAAGCGAAGTTAAGATGCATCTTGAGGTGTACAAAGAGCGGCCCGACGTGAGATCTGTGGTACAC
>CAYGOU010000485.1:0-1700 GCA_964351455.1 uncultured Porphyromonadaceae bacterium | reverse complement strand
CTATAATAATTCACAGTAAATCATGCCCCAGGTTGTATTGGTAACCGGAGCCTCTTCAGGACTTGGACTGGCAATAGCCGGGCACCTGTCGGCCAATGGTTACAGGGTTTATGGCACCAGCCGGAATTCCGCCTCTGCTCCCGCCGGATGGTCGCTTATTCAGATGGATGTTACCCGTGACGATTCGGTTGTAAAGGCCATTCACCACATTCTCGACCGCGAAGGCCGCCTCGACGTGCTGATTAACAACGCCGGCATGGGAATCGCCGGTCCGGTTGAGACCTGCTCCGATGAAGAGATCCTAAGTCAGTTTGAAACCAATTTCTTTGGGTTAGCAAGGTTGTGCCGGGCGGTCATCCCGGCCATGAGAACCGCAGGACGGGGAACAATAATCAACATCAGCTCTATAGGAGGACTCATGGGCCTTCCCTATCAGGGTTTCTATTCAGCCACCAAGTTTGCCGTTGAGGGTTTTTCAGAGGCCCTGGCGATGGAAGTTAAACCCTTTGGAATTCAGGTTTCTGTGATCAATCCGGGGGATTTTGCCACCGGCTTTACCGCCGCCCGAAAGGTGGCACACTCTTCCGAAAACAATCCTTACCGGTCATCATTTGATAAGGCACTGGCCAGAATTGAACAGGATGAAAATCATGGTTCCGATCCAAAAAAACTGGCCCTACTCGTTGAGCGGATCATCCGCTCAAAAAAACCAAAGTACAGATACCTGGCTGGCCGATTCGACCAGCGCCTGATGGCCAGACTTAAACCACTGCTACCCCCATGCCTCTCCAGATGGATCCTTGAGAACCATTACAACCTTAACAGGTAACCCCCCGTAACCTCTTGTAACCTGCTGCAACCTTTTGTAACCTTCTGTAACCTGTCGTAACCCTTCCTCACGCGCCTCCAATCTGCATCTCTTTCACCCTGAACGAGGGAGAAGCGAACCCCCGGTTGAGGTCAAGGTCGTTCCCCATCAGGTCGATGGCATGCAGAATATCATGCGCGCTTCCGGCCACGGTCACTCCTTTAACCGGATGCAGTATTTTTCCGTTTTCGATCCAGAAGCCGCTTGCACCACCACTGAAATTACCGCTGACAGGATCGATCCCATATCCGGTGATCTCCTTTAGCAGTAATCCTCTCCGGGTTTCCTTAACCAGGTCATCGGGGGAGTGGTCTCCGGGTTCAACCGAAATGCTGTGGGTACCAATACCCGGAAGGCTGTCGAAACCCTGTCGCGATGCGTTGCCGGTACTTGACACCCCTGCCCTTTTAGCAGCTATCGTGTTGTAAATAAATCCTTTAAGAACCCCCTTTTCAATTAAAACCCTCCGCTGGGTCGGAACACCCTCTCCATCGAAGGGTTCACTGCCCAGTCCCTTTTCCCGGGTTCCGTCATCAACAAGGGTCAGCAGAGAAGAAGCAATGGGTTGATCTATACTGTCCTTCAGAAAACTGGCCCCCTGACTTACACGCTCCCCGCTAAGGGCAGCAATAACGCCCCCGAGCAAGGAACCTGCAACATCGGCATCAAAGATTACAGATGCTCGCTGAGTGGGAATCATTTTGGGATCCAGCAATTCCCAAGCCTGCTGCGAGGCCTTTCCCGCAATAACATCCAGTGGCAGCAAATCTCCATAGAACCTGCGATAACAACCTTCTCCCCCTGTATTCTTCTGCTCTCCCTTCTCAGCCAC
>CAYGOU010000484.1:0-1701 GCA_964351455.1 uncultured Porphyromonadaceae bacterium | reverse complement strand
AAGTAGGTGCGAGCCAGACTCTGTTTATACTCATTTTGTTTGATCCTTTCTGATATCAAAAAATTCTCCCAAAGAGCACCCTTGTCTGTTCTCAGGTCCAATGGATTAAAGTTACCGATGACCATATTTCTGATGCCATTGTCGTAGAAATAGATTTTTTTATTCGTCTTGATTTCATTCCTGACATTGCGACTGAAGCTGTTAAGTTTAAAGACAATAAACCCTTTTTGCAGGATATCGATGTATTTACTAACTGTATTCTTGTCAATATTAGTGATTTGAGCAAGTTCAGAATAGTTCACTTCACTGCCAATCTGAAGGGCAAGTGCCTGAACTAATTTTTCAAGCACCTCCGGCTTCCTGATCTCAGCGAATGCAAGGATATCTCTGTATAAATAGCTGTTTACCAAATCTCTGAGGATGCTGATCTCATCCCCAACATGGTTTAAGACTTCAGGGTAAAACCCATAAAGCAATCTGTTTTCAAGGCTTTGCTCTGCAAACAAATAACCATGATGGCTTTCATATTCTTCCCAGGAGATCGGATATAGGTTGTATTCCCATTTGCGGCCGGTTAAGGGTTCATTGATTTTATTCGACAAATCAAATGAGGATGAGCCGCTGGCAAATAGCTGAACCTTTTTAAACCTATCCGTGATTATCTTCATGGTAAGTCCTATTCCCTCTATTCTCTGAGCTTCGTCGATAAATACATATTGATAATTGCCCAGAATGGTCCGAATCTGCTCGGTACTCGGTTGGTTCAATAAATTTCTCGTTTTAGGGTCATCCCCGTTAAGAAGAAGCCAATTCCTGGATTCCAGAATGGCTTCGATCAGTGTGGTTTTACCAACTTGCCGGGGTCCGATTACCACGATGGCTTTACCAGAATCGATCCTGTTTTTGATCCTTTCGCTCAGAGACCTTGGATACATGGTTTTATTGCAAAGGTAATGACTTAATATTATTATAATCACATAAAGTTATAATAATTGGGGATTAGGTGCTTTCGCCGGCAGCTCTCCTAATCTATCCTCATGACAACCACCACCGGCAGATGATCCGACGGATACCAGCGGTCGTACTTGTCATCGTCAACTTTATAGGTTAGCACCTGGCCGGTTTGCTGAACAAAAACGTAATCAATTCGGTCGCCGGGAGGCTGGGTGGAGTCAAAGCCGGTGAAGGTATATTCGGGTCCGGCGGGTTGAGCGGCGCTGATACTCCGGGTGTCGGACAATTTGCTTCCTGACAGTATTTTATAGGCTTCACTGTCGGGAGCAACGTTGAAATCGCCTGTAAGGATGACGGCATGGTGGTTTGCGATTCTTTGGATGGCTTCCAGGATGAGGTGCGCTGAGTTGATGCGTGCCAACCTGCCTACATGGTCAAAGTGGGTGTTGAAGACGAAGATGGAGTCACCGCTGCCAACATCCTGTAATAAAACCCAGGTAACCATTCGGGTACAGGCGGCATCCCAGCCCATGACGCCTGGCTGGTCGGGCTGATCAGAAAGCCAAAAATTATTGGTCCTGAGTAGTTTGAATCTGGTTTTGTTGTAAAAGACCGGAACATACTCTCCAAGCTTGTCGCCGTTGTCGCGTCCCGCTCCTACCCACTCGTAGGCTGGCAGCGCCCGTTCAAGATCCAACACCTGTTCGTGCAGAACCTCCTGCAAACAGAGGATGCCGGGATCAGCGG
>CAYGOU010000483.1:267-1703 GCA_964351455.1 uncultured Porphyromonadaceae bacterium | reverse complement strand
TCCTTGAGGGTGCCCCACTTGGCATACCCGATCGTCGACTCTTCGAACATTTGGTCGAGCTTTGCGGTGAACGACTTCTGTCCGCCCATCAGGTCAATCAATCCCTGCGGATCGTGCTGTACCGACCAGGTGTAATTCCATGAGTTGACCTCGGCGAAATAGGCACGGCATCCGGTTCCGCCTGATGTTTTGGGATCAAAGGGCTCAACCCACGTTCCGTCGGCTCTTTTAGGCGACATGAATCCGGTGGCCGGATTGAATACATTCTTATAATTGTTCGCGCGCTGCTTCAGGATTTCAGCCTCTTCAGGATGTTTCCAGGCTTCGGCCAGCTGCGCCAGGCACCAGTCGTTGTAACTGTGCTCCAGCGTCACGGCCACCGCCTGCCGGTTCTCCCACGGGTGAACCTCCTTGACGGTCTCGGGTTCATCCGGAGCCAGGGCAGGAAACCACCCCTTTTCACGGTAAAAATCATCGAGTACCGTAGCCTGACCTTCACGCCAGGGTAGCATGGTGCCCTCAAAGGCGTTCTTGCGCAACCCCTCCCAGGCCGCTTTGGTGTCGAAGCCCCTGATCCCCTTGGCCCAGGCATCGGCGATGATGGCGGCCTGGTGGTGACCGATCATGCACTGGGCATCTCCCCAGATCTGCGGAAAGGTGGGCATCCAGCCGCTCTGCTTATAATAAAGGATGTATGAACGAATCATATCCCGCTCCCGGTCGGGCATCAGGATCATCCTCAGCGGATGCAGGGTTCGGTAGGTATCCCAGCTCCAGTCATCCACATACACATCGTGGCTGGTTTTGTAGACCTTCTTATCGTAGCCGCTGTAGTAACGTCCGAATTCGTTGATGTTGACCATGCGTTCATATGAGCGGTACAGGGCGGTGTAAAACACCACCTGCTGGTCACGGCTGCCTCCCTTGACCTGGATCCGGCCAAGCTCCCGGTTCCAGATCTCATATCCTTCGCGCTTCACCTTGTCAAAATCCCATCCGGGATTCTCGGTCAGCAGGTTTCGTGAGGCCTGCTTCTCATCGATCCACGAGATGGCATAGTTGGCCCTCACCTGCACCGATCCGCCGAAAACCACATAAAAAGAGATGCCCTTGCCCCTGGCCGACCGGGACTGCACCGGCCTGCCCTGTTCATCCAGATAACCCGACCGCTTCACAGGATGGTTGAAGAACATGTCGAAGTGCTGCTTTGCCCCCCGGTAATTCTCGTGTCCTGAGAGGTTCTGGTTGTTTTTCAGCTCGATCCGGCCCTCATCCTGCATCCTGAACACCAGCACCAGCTCCTCGGTGGTCTCCGGCGAGAAGAGAAACATGCCGCAGCGGGCGGTCGGGGCATATTCAACGGTCAGGTCATAGTCATCCAGCCAGACCGAATAATGATAGGGTGTGAGGGTTTCAAAGTCGTGATCGTATGAGGA
>CAYGOU010000483.1:0-257 GCA_964351455.1 uncultured Porphyromonadaceae bacterium | reverse complement strand
ATTCGAGTGCCTTCATTCCCATCACCGGCATCACGGTGGTGCAGGGAGCTCCACGGTGCTCGGGCCGGTTGAGCGGAAAGCCGTGGATGCTCGAGGCCAGGTAGGGTTCGAGCACACCGGGACTGGTCACCGGCCATACGCGAACCATTCCGAATGGCCTGTGAACCGTCGGAAAGGTGGGCATGAGCACATGACTGATGCCGCCGATCCAGGGGTTGACCAGGTCAACGGGAGTGGGCGACTGGGCGCGGGATGAG
>CAYGOU010000482.1:0-1727 GCA_964351455.1 uncultured Porphyromonadaceae bacterium | reverse complement strand
TGCCGAACAACATGCCGTAACTTTCAGCGCAGGACTGGCGACCCAGGGACTGATACCCTTTTGCAATATATACTCATCATTCATGCAGCGCGCCTACGACCAGGTGATTCACGACGTGGCACTCCAGAATCTGCAGGTGATCTTTTGCCTCGACCGGGGGGGGTTGGTCGGAACCGACGGTCCGACTCATCATGGAGCCTACGATCTGGCCTTCATGCGAACCGTTCCGAACATGATCGTTTCGGCTCCGATGGACGAAGAGGAGTTGCGAAACCTGATGTATACCGCCCAGGCCCGTAACCATGGGCCCTTCTGCATCCGCTACCCGAGGGGCAAAGGGGTGATCCCCGACTGGCGCAGGCCCTTCAGTGAAATTGAGATCGGCAGGGGACGCACCATCCGGGAGGGTGAAAAGGTAGCGGTTCTATCTGTGGGGCATCCAGGCAATTTGGTGTCAAGTGCCTTTAAGAACCTGATTGGTGAAGGCTTGAATCCCGGACACTATGATCTTCGCTTCGTGAAGCCCCTCGATGAAGAGCTGCTGACGATGGTTTTCAACCGTTACGACCAGATCATCACACTCGAGGATGGAACCGTTGCAGGTGGATTTGGAAGCGCTGTTCTGGAGTTCGCTGCCCGGTCGAATTTCTGCAAACCGGTTAGGGTGATGGGAATTCCTGACCAGTTCATCGAGCACGGCACACAAAGACAGCTATACAAGGAGTGTGGGTTTGATCCGGCCGGCATAGCCAGTGCTGTCAGGGAGGCCTGGAACCGGGTATGATCAGAGGGAGCCGTAACCCTTTTGAAAAATCCTCGTATATTTAACATGACCAAAACCCCAACTACCTATGTCAGAACAGATACAGGCCGTCCTGGTGGACGACGAGGAAAACAGCCTTGAAGCGCTGACCATACTCCTGCAGAAATACTGTCCGGATGTTCATGTGGCAGGTACTGCAGATACGGTAAATTCGGCAATTGAGGTTATCAACAACCTGCAACCGGATCTGGTTTTTCTGGATATCGCCCTGCCCGACGGACAGGGTTTTGAAGTGCTTGAGCAGGTTACTCACACCACTTTTGAGGTGATATTCACCACCGCCTATGATCAGTATGCCCTGAAGGCATTCGATTTTTCAGCGCTTGACTACCTGCTGAAACCCATCAACGCAGAAAAACTGCAGCAATCCGTTGAGCGCTTTCAGCAGATACACCCGCAGGTCGTTCTCAAGGAGCGTGTATCTGTGCTTCGTGAAGGACTTGGCAATCTGCTGCAACGGATCATCCTGACCTCCATGGACGGTTTCGAGGTACACAAAATCTCCGACATCATCCGCTGTGAGGCCAATGGAAGCTACACCATCTTCTTCATCAAGGGCGGACACAAGGTGATCACCTCAAAAACCCTCAACAACTTTGAAAAAATGCTGGAGGACCTCAGTTTTGTGAGGGTACACTCTAAGCATCTGATCAATCTGGATTATGTGAAGCGCTACATTTCGGGTCGTGGAGGGTATATTGTCTTTGACGACGGAACGCAGGTGGATGTCAGCGAACGGAAGAAAAAGGAGTTCATCCGCCGCATGAAAGAGCACGCACGTACCAATTGAGACTAACCATTTGTTGCGAAAAAAGACCAGTTTATAAAGAAGGTTTAGAAAAAAAACCTTAATTTTTCATCCCATTAGTCTTTTCTTAAGTTTAACGTCTAACCTAATATATGT
>CAYGOU010000481.1:0-1738 GCA_964351455.1 uncultured Porphyromonadaceae bacterium | reverse complement strand
GAACCTGGATTTAAAGTTTAGGAAACTTCCGTTCTATCCCTTGAACTATGAGGCCAATCAAGTGGGTGCAAAGTTACAAAAAATTGGTTTGTACCAAAGCCGGCTATCTTTGCGTTCTTATTGCTACCGTAACACCTTCATTCATGAAATCAACCGCAGCGCTTGAGACCCCGTCAAGATACACCCGCCAGGAGGAGCTGGCGAATGCCATCTCGCACCTCATCGGAACCTTTCTGGCCATTGCAGCTCTGGTGCTGATGGTGGTTAAGGCCGCCCGCATCGGTACCGGGTGGCACATCGTAAGCACTGCCATCTTTGGAGCTACCATGATCCTGCTTTTCTTCTCCTCAACCATGACCCACTGGCTCAGGGCGGGACGGGCAAAGGATATCTTCTTCACCATCGACCAGATTGCCATCTTCACCCTCATCGCAGGTACCTATACTCCATTTACCCTCATCGCCCTCAACGGTCCGTTCGGGTGGGTGATCTTCGGACTTGAATGGGGCCTTGCAGCCATCGGGATTACCATCAAGCTGGCTAAACCAACGCAGTTCAACCAGGGGGTGAATCTCTTTTATATCCTTCTTTATGCCGCCATGGGCTGGATGGTGCTGATTGCCATCGTACCGGTTTTCAAGAGCATTCCACTTATGGGGGTGCTTTGGCTTCTCACCGGAGGACTCGCCTATACGATCGGTATTTACTTTTATAAAAAGGCCAGGTTCCCCCACAACCACCTCGTCTGGCACCTCCTGGTCATCGCCGGTGCCCTATCGCATTTCTTCGCCGTTTTCTTCTACGTGCTCCCCATAAGCGTACAATAAGTCAATGAGTCAATAAGACAATGGGTCAATAATCAATTAGCTTATTGTCTTATTATCCAATTGGCTCATTAATCAAACAGCTGTTTCAACACCTCATGCGATTTGATGACAGGCATGCCCTCAAGATGGAGCTGATAATAGCGGATCACTCCTTCGAGCAGCCGGTTCCTGGCATGACGGTTAAGATGAAGGGTGGATAACTGGTCAACTGAAATGCCGAGCAGGCGGTAAAGCAGGTCAGCCGATTCAGGCTCAAGGCATTCACCGTGCTCGGGCCGGTATGATAGAAAGGATCCCGACCGCAGATCGAACCAGCTCATCTCCGTGAAGAGGCTCTTTTCGGGCAGAAAGCCCAGGTGGCGGGTCAGGTGGGTCATGAAGTGGAGATGAAAGTTGGGCATCCCTGCCGATGCAAGATCCAGGTATTGAATGCTGCTGCTGATGAATTCAAAGAGCCCAGCGTTGGCCTCCTCTTCACGAAGCGACCGGTGCAGGATATCGGCCAGGAACAGGGCAACGGCGCTTTTGGCCGGATCAAAGGGGATGGAGGTGAAAGGATGCAGGATGCGCAACTCGCGGGCATGATGCAGCTCCCGGTTCGCTTTATGATGCATGTCGATTTCAAGCAGGGATAACGGCTGATAAAGTGAGGTTCGCCTGCCTTTCGACCTGCTGCGTGCGCCCGGAATCATCAGGGCGGTGCGGCCCCACCGGTCGGTGTAAAGATGCAGGATCAGTGAACTTTCACTGTATTTGATCTGGCACAGAACGATGCCTCTTGCCTTTTCAAGCATGTCAGCGGATGATCAGGATTTTGGCCATCTGTCGGGCTCCGCCCTGCACCGTTGAGGCGAATACCACGTATACCCCTGAACGAACTGGAGCTCCGAGGCGGTCGTTCCCATCCCAAA
>CAYGOU010000480.1:0-1741 GCA_964351455.1 uncultured Porphyromonadaceae bacterium | reverse complement strand
TGCTTAATGATCCCTTATGCCGCAATGCCAGTGGGGTGAGAATTCGTGGCCTGATGGGGATGGCCTCCTTCACCGAGGATATGGACCAGGTTGCCGGGGAGTTCAGGCGCCTGAAGAGGCTTTTTGACCGGATATCTGCTCGGTGGTTCGCCCGGGAGGAGTTTTTCGACCAGCTTTCTATGGGTATGACCAGCGATTTTGAGGTTGCGATCGGGGAGGGGAGTACCATGATCCGGATTGGAACCCTTATATTTGGAAACCGATAAACTACAAAACCATATGGCAGATCTTACAACCCCCTATCTCGGACTTAAGCTCCGCAATCCTTTGGTGGTCAGCAGCAGTGGACTGGCTGACAGCGCCGATAAGGTGCAGAAAATCGCTGAAGCTGGAGCAGGAGCCGTGGTGCTGAAGTCCCTCTTTGAAGAGCAAATCAACTACGAGGCCGGAAGGATGATTGTCGATGACTCATATCCGGAGGCCGCGGATTACATAAAGAACTACACCCGTGATCATTCACTTGACGAATATCTTCGTCTTATTGAGAACTCAAGGAAGCTGTCCGGGATACCGGTGATTGCCAGCATCAATTGCATTTCAAACGGCGACTGGATCGATTTTGCAAAGCAGATTGAGTCAGCCGGAGCCGATGCGCTCGAGTTGAACCTGTTTATTCTTCCGCTTGACGCTGAAGCACCGGAGCGGATTGAGCAGTCCTATTTTGACCTGTTAACGCGGGTTCGGTCGGTGGTCAGCATCCCCCTGGCGGTTAAGATCAGTCCCTATTTCAGCAACCTGATTTACATGATCAGCCGCTTTTATGCACTGGGTGTTAATGGTGTCGTGATGTTTAATCGATTGTATGAGCCTGATATTCAGATAGGGGAGATGAAGATGACCTCGGCTGAGGTTTTCAGCACTCCTTCAGACCTGCGGCAGACCCTACGCTGGATCAGTCTGGCTTATGACCGGTACAAAGGCATTCACCTTTCAGCCTCCACGGGCATTCACACCGGAGAGGGACTCATCAAGGTGCTGCTGGCTGGTGCCCAGACCGGACAGGTGTGTTCGGCGCTGTATAAGGGTGGTCTTTCGGTGATTGGCGGGATGTTGACCGATCTGGAACAGTGGATGGATGAACATGAATTTGGTTCAATAGGGGATTTCAGGGGCAAAATGAGCTACCGGGATTATGAAAATGCAAGGATATGGGAACGCTCCCAGTTCATGCGCTATTTCAGCAGCCGTCATTAGACGGATCGGTCAGCTTCTGATTCTACTATCCTTTTCTGCCAGGAAACGGCCCGTGTATGATTTCCGGCACTTTCTGATCTCCTCAGGGGTTCCCTCAAATACGATGTGACCACCATGTGATCCCCCTTCAGGGCCCAGGTCAATGATCCAGTCGGCCTGCTCCATCACCTCCACATTGTGTTCAATAACGATGAGGGTGTGTCCGCGGTCGATGAGAGACTGAAAGGCTTTCATCAGCACCTGAATATCGTGAAAATGGAGGCCTGTTGTGGGCTCGTCGAAGATGAATACGGTTTGCCCGAGGTCGTGGCCCCTGGTCAGGAAGGATGCCAGCTTCACCCGTTGGCTTTCGCCACCTGAAAGTGTTGAGGAGGATTGCCCCAGCTTGATATAACCCAGTCCCACCTCTGCCAGTGATTGCATTCTGGATACTACTCTTTTGGATGTCGGGTCTTTTTGATTACCAAAAAATTCGATGGCTTCATCA
>CAYGOU010000479.1:0-1756 GCA_964351455.1 uncultured Porphyromonadaceae bacterium | reverse complement strand
CTGACATAAACAAACTATTTACCCTCTTTTCTGCAACCTTGATCAGGATTTTGTCGTTATAAAACAAAGCGGCCAAACCAAACCACCGATGCGTCAGCTTAAGATCATCAAACAGGTCACCAACCGTGAACTGCCCTCTCTGGATAAATATCTTCAGGAGATTGGCCGCGAAGAGATGATCGATCCCAACTCTGAGGTTGATCTGGCCAAAAAAATCAGGGATGGCGACCGCAAGGCGATGGAAAAGCTGATCCGTGCAAACCTCAGGTTTGTAGTTTCGGTCAGCAAGCAATACCAGAACCAGGGCCTGACCCTTCCCGATCTTATCAACGAGGGAAACATCGGCTTGATAAAGGCCGCAGAACGTTTCGATGAAACCAAGGGATTCAAGTTCATCTCCTACGCCGTATGGTGGATACGCCAGTCAATTTTACAAGCACTGGCCGAACAATCAAGACTCGTAAGACTCCCCCTTAATAAAATCGGATCGATCAACAAGGTCAATAAGGCGGTAAGCAGGCTCGAGCAGGAGCTAGGACGCGCTCCATCAGAAGATGAGGTGGCCGGCAGGATCGACCTCGATCCCGAGGAGGTAAAAAGATCGCTGCACAGTGGAAACCGTCACGTTTCTATGGACGCTCCGCTTGTAAACGGTGAGGAGGGCAGCCTTTATGATGTCATTCTGGATGAAGATTCCAGCTCGCCCGACTGCGGACTCCTGCATGAATCCCTTTGTGAAGAGATCGACCGTGCCCTCAGACATCTCAGCGAGCGCGAAGCCGAAATCCTACGGCTTTACTATGGACTGAATGGCCACCTGGCCTATTCGCTGGATGAAATCGCCGATCGCTTTGACCTCACACGCGAAAGGGTCAGGCAAATTAAGGAAAAGGCGATCCACAAAATGAAAAGCTCCTCAAGAAATCGTTTGCTGCGAAAATATCTGGGCTAGTTTCTTTAGGATTGGCTATCTTTGCACCGGTCACTCGTCACTCGTCACTCTACCATGCCCATCATTGCCCCCTCCCTGCTGGCTGCCGACTTCGGAAACTTAAGTTCTGAAATCAATATGGTAAACCGCAGTCAGGCTGACTGGTTCCACATTGATGTCATGGACGGTAGGTTTGCACCCAATTTTTCAGTCGGAACCCCGGTCATCCAAAGCATCCGTAAGCATGCGGCCAAGCCACTTGATATTCACCTGATGATTGAAGACCCCGACCGCCATCTTGAACTGTTTGCCGGATTGGGTGCCAGTTTGCTGACGGTGCATCTTGAGGCGGCACGCCACCTCAACAGAACCGTCAACAAAATACGTGATCTCGGCGTTAGGCCCGGCGTCAGCCTGAATCCCCATACTCCGGTACACCTGCTTGAAGAAATTCTGAGCATCGTTGACATGGTGCTTATAATGACCGTCAATCCAGGCTTCGGCGCCCAGTCGTTTATTGAGGGATCCTATAGCAAGATTGCGAAATTGAGTCAGATGAGGAAGGAGTTGGGACTGGATTTCCTGATTGAGGTCGATGGTGGTGTGACCCTTGAAAATGCGCAGAAACTGGTGAATGCAGGAGTGGATGTGCTGGTGGCCGGAAACACCGTGTTCTCATCGGAAAATCCGGAAAAGGTGATCGGTCATCTAAAGGAGGTCAGACCCAACACATCCTTGTAATCGGCTTTCGCTGAACTCATGGCCCTGAAAGATACCCCTCAAGGTAAGCGTAGCGCTCAGTAAGTTTCCCGTTGTGGGCAATGG
>CAYGOU010000478.1:0-1764 GCA_964351455.1 uncultured Porphyromonadaceae bacterium | reverse complement strand
TGCCCTTTGCCTTAAAGAATCTCAATCCAGCCGTGGCGGTCTTCGATCTCCCCGGTCTGAATGCCGAGAAGTTGTTCGTAGAGCTTTTTTGAAACCGGACCGGGCTGGCAGCCGGGACAAATTTCATATCGTTTTCCGGTCTCTACATCGACGATGGTCTTGACGGGACTGATGACGGCGGCGGTTCCGCAGGCGCCCACCTCTTCAAAGGTGGTCAGCTCCTCAAGTGGAACCGGGCGCACCTCGACCTTCATGCCCAGATCGATGGCGATTTGCTGCAGTGCCTTGTTGGTGATGCTGGGCAGAATCGAAGAGGAAGCGGGAGTGATGAAGGTTTTGTTCTTGATTCCGAAGAAGTTGGCTGGTCCTGCCTCGTCAATGAATTTCTTCTCCCGGGCATCCAGAAAAATGGCCGTCGCAAAACCCTGGTTATGTGCCTCCTGAAGAGCCTGAAGACTCGCTGCATAGTTCCCACCCACCTTGATGTGTCCGGTTCCGAGGGGTGCTGCCCGGTCGTACTTTCGGGTAATCATCATATCTACCGGCTTAAATCCCTCCTTGAAGTATGGTCCTACCGGAGTGACAAACACCACGAAGGTGTATTCAGACGCAGGCTTAACGCCAACCTGAGCACCTGAACCAAAGAGCAACGGGCGTATATACAGGGAGGCTCCGCTACCGAAGGGTGGAACGAACCTCAGGTTCTTTTTCACCACCGTCACTATGGCTTGGTGGAAGAGCTCCTCAGGAACTTCGGCCATGAGCACTCCCCTTGCCGAAGTCTGCATCCTGGCTGCATTGTCGCGCCAGCGGAAGAGCCTGACTCGGTCATCCCGGCCTATGAAGGCCTTCATCCCCTCAAAGGCCTCCTGTCCGTAATGGAGGCCGGTGGCCGCCATATGCACAGTCAGGTATTCAGAGGAGGAGAGTTCAAGCTCGCCCCAGGCTCCGTTTCGGTAATGACACCTGACGTTATAATCGGTTTTGAGATAGCCAAAGGGTAATGATTTCCAGTCGGTATTTTCCATGATGCAATTTTTTGGGTTTTATTTGAGAATATCAAATGTACTAAAAAAGTGTAATTTCCGGCCCAAAAAGCAGATGCCCGAAACCCTTACTTTTGTCACAAACAATGACCATAAGCTGGCCGAAATCCGCCAGATTCTTCAACCTGTATTCACGATCCGGGGACTGACAGACCTGCCATTCGAGGGAGAGATACCCGAGACCTGTCCCGATATTGCCGGAAACGCACTGCAAAAAGCCCACTTTATCCATGATCGCTTTGGCATTAACTGCTTTGCCGACGACACGGGACTGGAGGTTGAGGCTCTCGACGGAGCACCCGGTGTTTATTCGGCCCGTTATGCAGGCGAGAAGGCCACCTACTCAGACAACGTCAATAAGCTGCTGGCAGAAATGGAGGGCACTAAAAACAGAAGGGCCCGCTTCATAACCGTGATAGCGCTCATCCTGAACGGTCGTGAACACCTTTTTGAAGGTAGGGTTGACGGACAAATTCTGGCTTTCGCGCGCGGAGAGAGGGGATTCGGGTATGATCCGGTTTTTGAGCCCGATGGATCCAACCTGAGTTTTGCAGAAATGGAAGCCGACATGAAAAATGCCATTTCACACCGTGGCGAGGCGGTCAGGAAACTGGCCGCATTTCTTCAGCAATTGCCGAAATGATATAATATATTTGGGGGTTGGGAGTTATACTGGTTACTGGTTACTGGTTACTGGTTACTGGTTACTGGTTCCCCC
>CAYGOU010000477.1:0-1776 GCA_964351455.1 uncultured Porphyromonadaceae bacterium | reverse complement strand
TGCCCATCAGGCTCAGCGCTCCCTGGGTGCTACCGTGATAGCCATCCTGAAAACTGACCAGGTTGGGTCTGCCGGTAATGCGTTTTGCCAGTTTCATGGCACCCTCAACAGCTTCGGTACCCGAATTGACGAAGTAGACCTGGTTTAGAGAGGGAGGGAGGTTCTCGGTCAGAAGTTGGGCCAATCTCAATTGTGGTTGCTGAATCAGCTCACCATAAACCATGGTATGCAGGTAATATTTGGCCTGATCCCTGATTGAGTTGAGTACCCCGGGATGGCCATGGCCAATATTGGATACTGAAAATCCGCTGATCAGGTCATAATACCTCTTTCCATGCTGGTCATATATGAAACAGCCCTCGGCTCGGGAAACCTGAAGTCCAATTGGATTCGGAGAGGTCTGTCCTATTAACCGGAGAAAGTCATCCTTTGCTGACGACATGACATGATTTAGTGTGAGATCAGGTTGAGGCTGGCAAACAGCTGCTCCTTATAAGCTTTTCCGATCGGAATCTTGATAGGTTCTCCCGTATCTTCAAGAAAGAGATGGTTGTTTCTGATAAGATTTACCTTGCTAACATTGACAATGAAGGAGCGATGAACCTGTTGAAACACATCGCCGGGCAATTTATCCAGGATAGCCCTTAAGGTAAAGTGCACGGTTAGTTTCTCCTGTTTTGTCATCATCAGCACATAATTCTCCATGGCCTGAATCCAGAGGATGTCTTCATACTGAAGCTTGATGAGTGAGGAGCCCTTGCGGACAAAAATCTCACTTTGAACCTTCTGAATGTTCTGATCCCGTCTCCAGCGTGTGTAGGCTCTGGCCACTGCTTTATAAAACCGTGAGTAGGTAATGGGCTTGAGAATATAATCGGTGACATCGTATTCAAAGGCCTCCAGGGCATATTTTTCCTGGGCAGAGAGAATGATGACAACAGGCTTGGTGGTGAGTGTTTTCAGATACTCCATCCCTGACATCTCTGGTAACTCGATGTCGAGCAGGACCAGGTCAACTTTCTGCGTTTGCCTGGCATCGTTTATTGCATCCACAGCGGTTGCATACGAACCGGTAAGGTTAAGCATCCGGGTTTTTGCGACAAAAACTTCTACCAACTTTCGAGACTCTTCATAGTCCTCGATGATAATGCAATTCATTGGTTTAGCTGCCATGGCAGGTGGTTCTGGTTTAGGCAAATGTAAAAAAAAAGGGAGTGCGTTGCACTCCCTTTAAGTACTTTTTGCAAGCTACTTAACCTTACCGGTCAATTCAGCACCTGGCTTAAACTTAACCACCTTTTTGGCGGAAATTTTAATGGGAGCTCCTGTCTGTGGATTGCGGCCGGTACGGGCATTTCTGCTCGATACAGAGAATGAGCCGAAACCAACAAGAGCCACGCGGCCTCCTTTTTTGAGGGAATCGGTAGTAGTTTTAACGAATGCATCCAAAGCCCTTTTGGCATCGGCTTTGGTCAGATTGGCATCCTTTGCAATGGCATCGATCAACTGTGCTTTGTTCATAAAACCAGAATTTATGGGTTAGATAATAGTTGCAATGATATACAAATATAGGCCATTTGAAAAGTCATACAAGTTTAACACTCTTTTTTTTCCCGATTTCATTGGAAAATCAGGGACTTTGTTGATAATTCTTTGAAAATGTGTACAGTTTTCCGAAAAGTGGACTTAGTCCAGCCATAGCGGGGATTTCCGAAAGTTTTTTACCTTTGCGCCCGGAGAAGTGGCAGAGTGGTCGATCGCGGCGGTCTTGAAAAC
>CAYGOU010000476.1:0-1780 GCA_964351455.1 uncultured Porphyromonadaceae bacterium | reverse complement strand
GATGCAACCAGGTTCCCGAAAGGGACCCTCGGCAGACGCCTCTCGGTCCGGTATTCGAGCAGCGGCTCGTTCAGGGGTTTGATACTTCCGACTCTCTCCCTGGCCAGGTTAACATATGACAACTCACGCTCAATAGCAATAAAATTTCTTCCCAGTCTCTTTGCCACCACAGCAGAGGTGCCACTTCCCACAAAGGGATCTACAACTAGCTCCCCGGGATTTGTTGTGGCCATGATGATCCTGTAAAGCAACTCCTCCGGTTTCTGGGTCGGATGCGCCTTCTTCCCCTCCTCCCTGATCCTCTCCGGCCCCTTGCAGACAGGAATCAGCCAGTCGCTCCGCATCTGCAGGTCGTCATTGAAGCCCTTCAGGGCCTGGTAATGAAAAGTGTATTTTGAATCCTTTGCTTTCGATGCCCAGATCAGCGTCTCATGAGCGTTGGCAAACCTGGTACCCATAAAATTGGGGGTCGGGTTGGGCTTGATCCAGGCAATGTCGTTGAGGATCCAGAACCCGGTGTCCTGCAAAATAGCCCCTACCCTGAAGATGTTATGGTATGTCCCTATCACCCATATGCAACCGGTATCCTTAAGTACACGGCGACATTCCAGAAGCCAGGTGCGGGTGAATACATCATAAGCGCGGAATGAATCAAATTTGTCCCACCCGTCGTCAACAGCGCCAACCAGAGATCTGTCAGGCCTGAATAGATTTTTATTGAGCTGCAGGTTGTATGGAGGATCGGCAAATATCAGGTCCGCAGAGCTGTTAGGCATCTGCCGCAACAAGTCCAGGCAATCGCCCTGATGGATATCATTGATTCTGATCATCCCAATGCCGTCTGATAAAATCCAAATTTACCTTAATAAATCCTAAACATTGAAAATAACCAGCCCGGAGCTTACGATTTTTTCAAGAGATCAGGATAAAAGCAATATTTTTGTTTAAGGTTCCGGGTAGGTTGACGAAACTGATGGTGAGTATCAAACCGGAACATTTGTCAATTATGTTCAAACGAACTGCAATACTTTCTCTTTGCCTTACCTTCTCGCTTCATTGCATGAGCCAGACCGGAACTGTTCCGGCAATTGAATCCCTTTCAGGCAATATCATTTAACAGATAGTCCTCTTCCCCCAGGAGAAGATTCATCTCCAAACAGATAAACCAGTCTACATTGCCGGCGAGACCATCTGGTTCCGGGCTCATGTTGCCGATGCCGTAATCCATACCCCGGTGATAAGGCAGTATGTGTATACTGAACTGATCAATCCGCTCGATTCGGTGGTTAAAAGAGTCAAAATTCGCCCTGACAACGGCGCCTTCAAAGGATATATGGAACTTGACCAGGCACTGCCCGAAGGTGATTATACACTATGCGCCTACACTGAAAACATGCTGAATCCCGGAGCCGATTACCTCTTCAGGAAACAGTTACGGGTTGAAGGACCTCTCTCGGCCACGGTTAGCACTAAGGTCAGCTTCAGGTTTGAAAAAGACGACAGGGTGACGGCGGAAGTGATCTTTGAAGATATTAAAACACGCAAAAGAGTCATTCCTGAGAAACTCAACATGAGGCTAAATAAGCAGCCTTTCAAAGAGATCAGGACTGATGACGACACTGTTTCCCGGTTCGCTTTCCGACTTCCGGCAGAGAGCGAACGGAGGGTCCTTTCTGTCGCGACAGCAAAAAGCATGGAATTTATTCCAATTCCTTATTTATACGGTGACTATGAGGTCAGCTTCTATCCGGAGGGAGGTAATCTGCCTGCCGGAACAGCC
>CAYGOU010000475.1:0-1788 GCA_964351455.1 uncultured Porphyromonadaceae bacterium | reverse complement strand
AAGAAGAAGCAGCTCAAGTACATAAAATCGGAATCTGTAGGTACCAGAAACTCCCTTATGTATCTGAACCTGCTCAGCGAAACAAAGAACCTTATCCTTTATACCGTCAACATGGCAAAATCGCACCGCGATTTCCTGATGAGTGAAGCCATGAATAATAAATCCTGAAGCATGGAGAATGAGGCCAATCTACCTGCAGGCAGACTTGCGAACACCCTCCTGATCAGGGTCTGGCAACTTTAAATTTCAGCGCTTCTTCTGATCCCTTTGTGGTATCTCCTTCACTGTATGAGTGCGCCCCCGCTCCCGCGAGTTTGCCTTTGTCAACGATCAGATATTCTGAACGTATGGGTTTTCCCTGGAACCAGCATTCCAGGATCTCCCGGGTGCCGGCTGCATACCGTGCCTGGGCGGAGAGGCTGGAACCCGAGGTGTGAGGCGTCATCCCATGGAATGGCATTGTACGCCATGGATGGTCCTCAGGAGGAGGCTGGGGAAACCACACATCCCCTGCATAGCCTGCAAGCTGTCCGGTCTCAAGAGCATGAGCCACAGCATCACGGTCACATATCTTACCGCGGGCTGTGTTAACGAGATATGCCCCTCTCTTCATCTTGCTGATAAGCTTTTCATTGAAGAGGTTTTCTGTTTCAGGATGCAGCGGACAGTTAATGGAAACAACGTCACATGCCTTTACGAGTGATTCTGCATCAGGATGATATTTAAGACCCAGCTCATCCTCAATGTTTTTGGGCAGTCGGTGACGGTCTGTATAATGAAGGTTCACATCAAAAGGTTTAAGTCTTCGGAGTACGGCAGTTCCTATCCGTCCGGAACCAACAACCCCGACATCCATACCTTCAACATCGTATGACCGTTGAACACAATCAGCAATGTTCCAGCCACCTCTTACCACCCATCCGTATGACGGGATATAATTACGTACTAGTGCCAGGATCATCATAAGAACATGCTCTGCCACACTTATACTGTTGCTGAAAGTTATCTCGGTAACAGTTATTCCTTTTGAAATTGCAGCCTGAAGATCAGTATGATCGGAACCGATGCCGGCAGTAATAACAAGCTTCAGTTTCTTTGCCCTGGAAATTCGGTCAGCTGTAAGGTAGGCAGGCCAGAATGGTTGTGATATCACCACATCCGCATGAGGGAGTTCTTTCTCGAAAACCGAATCCGGTCCGTCTTTATCGGAAGTCACAATAAGGCTATGACCGGCATCCTCAAGGAATTTGCGTAGCCCCAGCTCTCCTGAAACACTTCCCAGGAGCTGTCCGGGTATAAAGTCAATCTTTTCAGGGGTAGGCAAAGTCTGCCCTCCCGGGTAACTCTTTATCCGGGGAATTTCATCACGGATCTGCTTCTTTGGATATCCTGATACAGGATCATCATATAGTACACATAGAACCTTTGCCATATTTCTTAAATTAAATTACTATTAATAATTCAAAGATTTACACGTTCTCCAGGACGCATTCTCTATAAAGAAAAAATTGCTTTCATGATACCTCTGCATTTAATACACGCCTGAACTTCTAATAAATGCATCGTCTTCTAAATGAAACACTCGGGATGTGATATTGTTCTTCCCTTCGCTGGTTGACATTTGAAATCATTGGCAGAATTTATTATGTTTGGGAAAATGAATCTCAACATGATTGCCAGCAATCCAAAAGATCCGCAATATGAAAAATGCATTGAAAATCAATTCGCCAATTCTGATAATGATCCTAATACTTTTACCCGCCATGGTTGAAGCTCAGGATATAATTC
>CAYGOU010000474.1:0-1803 GCA_964351455.1 uncultured Porphyromonadaceae bacterium | reverse complement strand
ATGGGGAACTGCGAACCGGATTAACGGCACCAACGGTTTAGCTGTCTCAACAGTAGACAACCTCAACTGGAGCGTGAACACTACCCTGAACCACAACATCACGCTGAATGATGCCCATAACCTGTCATCCATGATAGGAGCAGAAGCGATTAAAAATACAGGTAACGGACTATACGGCAGCGAAAGTGAATTTCTGAACACCGACCCTGATTTTCTGTTTCTCGGATTGGGTTCCAGCAGAACCAATATCAATCAGGCGGTTTGGGAATCTACACTGGTATCTTTCTTTGCAAATGTAAACTATAACTTCAACCAGAAATATTATCTGTCAGGTATTCTTCGTCGCGATGGATCGTCACGTTTCAGCGCGGGGAACAAATGGGGAACATTCTACTCTGTTTCCGCAGGATGGAATGTGGAAACCGAAGAATTCATGCAGAACATGCAGGAGATTCACAAACTCAAGCTGCGGGTTGGATACGGTTCTATCGGGAACCAAAACATACCTTTGTATGCCTATGCCGACCGCTACGGGTACAATTATTATTACACCTTCGGCGGAAACAGCTACAATGGCTATGCACAAACTCAACTTGGGAATTCGAAACTGAAATGGGAAACCAGTAACCAGTTTAACGTGGGTGCCGACCTGGAATTTTTGAAAGGTTCGCTGGGTGTAACACTGGATTATTACTACAAAGTTACCCACGACATGTTGTTGCCGGCATCGTTACCGCCTTCCATCGGAAATGCTTCGCCATTTCAGATTAACAGCACCGGCAATGTGCTCAACACCGGGGTCGATTTGGAAGTGTTTTACCGAAAAAATTATAAAGACGGAGGTTTTAATCTCGCGTTAAACGGTGGATTCCTGCATAACAAAGTATTGAAACTCGACTTCCCATACTTCGCCGGAAGGGTAGATACCGGTGTTTACGCCACCCGAACAGAAGAAGGTTACCCGATTGGCTCCTTCTACCTCTACGAGATGGCCGGGATTTTTCAGAATGATGTAGAAGTGCTTACATCGGCTTATCAGGGAAACAACATCAAACCGGGCGACGTGAAATATGTAGATCAGAATAACGACAATGTGATTGATGCCAAAGACCGTACTTTCCTCGGAAGTGCTATCCCTACCTTCACTACCGGTATAAATCTGGCAGGTAACTACAAAAACTTCGACCTTTCGATGTTCTTTCAGGGAGCTTTCGGTCAAAAAATATTCTCACAGGTCAATTTTGACATCGAGGGCTTTTACCGCGGATTCAACGTGACCGAAAGATATTACAGAGAACACTGGACGGGCGAAGGGACTTCAAACACCCAACCCCGTGCTTCCTGGGCTGCCAAATCGAACAATGTGAGGGCATCTTCCCGTTTCCTGGAAGACGGTTCGTATTTCAGACTGAAAAACCTGCAATTCGGATATACTGTTCCGAACACTAAAAGGTTGGGTATCGAAAACCTGCGTTGCTTTATTGCCGGAACCAACCTGTTCACCCTGACCCGGTATTCCGGATTAGACCCCGAAATGACGGTAAGTACCAACTCAGCTGCTGAAGGCGATATGGCGAACGGCATCGACTGGGGAACATATCCGGTAGCCATGACATTTACTTTTGGAATCAACTTAACCTTCTAAGAATAAATAAGATGAAAACAAGATTATATATACCAACACTGATCCTAATCGCCATATCATGGATATCGTGCGATGAATTTCTGACCACCGATCTGAAGGGAGAATATACTTCTGAAAATTTTTTCACTTCGGCGGAAAATGCAACCATGGCTGTAAAT
>CAYGOU010000473.1:0-1810 GCA_964351455.1 uncultured Porphyromonadaceae bacterium | reverse complement strand
GGCCTTGCCGGCCTCGACATGGGCCCTTACGAGGTGCTCTTCGAGTTTATCCCTGTTTTCCAGGATTTTATCCTGTCTCGAATAGACATCTTCAACGAGGCGGCTGGTCTCCTCGCGGTGACAAACCTGACAGGAGTTGGTGATGTTGTTGAGCGGACTCTGGATGTGATGATCGGTGAATTTCACGCTTCCTTCGCTTTTGTAGGGCATGTGGCAGTCGGCGCAGGCCACCCCGCGGCTGGCGTGGGTACCGGTGAGGTAAACCTCATAATCGGGATGCTGCGCCTTGAGCATCGGCGCCCTGCTGATGGCGTGGGTCCAGTCTGAAAATTGGATCTCATCGTAATAGGCCTCCATATCCTCGAGGGTCATGCCTTTATCCCACGGGAAGGTGAGGTAATCGACCCCCTCAACCCTCTTTTTGTTGAAATAGTACTCTACATGGCACTGGGCGCAAACCAGGCTCCTCATCTCCTGATGCGAAACCCGGCTGATGTCGCGACCCTGCCGCTCAAAGGCTTCGACCAGTGCAGGTCTTGAAATCCTGAGGTTCATGGTCTTTGAATCGTGGCAGTCGGCGCATCCGATGGCATGGGTTACCTCATGGCCCTTGGTGTCGAGTGATCCCCGGTAGAATTCGGCGATGCCCATTTCATTCATGAGTCGCGGAACATCCGGACTCTTGCAGGTCCAGCAGGTGTTGGGCTGCGGACTCGGAACGCCCTCGGCAGGGGCCCCGGTGCGCAGGGTGTTGCGTACATCGGTGACGGCATAATAGTGACCGCGTGACTGGTTGTAATCTTTTGAGAAGCCATAACCCGCCCAGAGCACTACCAGCCGGGGCGACACCTCAAGCATGTCGATCATGGCGGCACCGTTGTGCTTGCTTAAAAAGGTGGTATCCGCTGTGCGGAGGTAGGATTGATACTCTTTTGGGAAGTTTTGTCCCCATACTGCATTATCGGACTCAAAGGGGTCGACGCCGACCTGCGGGGCATAGGCGAAGATGGCCTCGGCGCGGCGCTCCATGACCGATGAGGCAAAGAGTCCGAGCAGGAAGACAACGATCACGGTACCCAGAAAAAGCAGCCATGCCAGTGCCGGCCGTTGCTTGATGATTTCGCTGATGGGTTTCATAATGAGTTATAGATTTTATCGTTGGATGGGTTTTATCTTTTCATGATGCGGTTAAGCCAATCGGGAACAGGACTTTCAGGCAGGGGGAGTCTGGCATAGGGTACGCTCACGAGGCTGTTCACCCGTCCGTGGGGCGTTTCGCGATGGCACTCCCAGCATTGTCTTTTCGAGCGCTCAGAGTGGGCTTCAACCGTCAGGGGCGCCTTTGAGGGATCCTTGAGGGTTTTTGAGTGGCAGCGGATGCAGTTTTGCTGCACCACCCGCTGTCCTGCCGAATGGATCCGGATCACCTGGGGTTCGAGCCTCAGGGTGAACATCGAGGCGTGCCGCATGCCATCCTTGGCCTTGAAATAGTATTTATTCAGAAAGTTGTTGTGCGGAACGTGACAGTCGTTGCAATGAGCGTACTGTCGGTGCGAACTGTGGTTCCAGGTGGCGTACTGCGGGCCCATGATGTGGCAGTTGATGCAGGTCTCGGGTTTGTCGGAAAGATATGAGGGGGCCTTCGACAGCCAGAAAACGAAGGCGCCCAGTCCTGTCATGATTCCCAGGGCCAGGATGACCGGCAGTCTCCAGGCTGGGGGCGGGGTCAGGATACTGATGAACTTCATGGTTTTTGCTCAAGAGCCTTCAAGTTAAGGAATCCGGAGCAAAGAAGCGCAAAACAGAGGGT
>CAYGOU010000472.1:0-1810 GCA_964351455.1 uncultured Porphyromonadaceae bacterium | reverse complement strand
GAATAGGACCTGATCGGTCCATCACCTTCTCCACCATACGTCAGATCCGTTGTCACCACCGTAGGAGGAGAAAAAGGCAGCGGGTAATGATCCGTCAGGTTCCGGTTATAGACATATGCCAGATCCGATGTCACCTGCCACTTTTCATTCAAGGCGAGCTCGGCAATCAGCTCTCCGCCGGCCATCATGGCCTCCGCCTCCCGGTAACGGTATATCTGTCCCGCATGAGGTAAAATGGACCAGCTGCCCGACGGTTCCAGGTAAATGTAATTGGTAAACCAACCGATAAATGGATTCAGCGTAAGCCTGAATTTCCCTTTCTCGACCTGATAATCCAGGTCAAGTTGATATCCTTTCTCAGAATGCAGTTCACTGTTTCCCTGTTCGTGACGGAAAGCACCATGATGCAGACCGTTCGATGCCAGTTCGTGTGCCCCGGGATAGCGGAAGCTCTTCCCGATGTTCATGCGCAGTGTATGATGATTATCGGGATGAAAAGCAAAGCCCACCGATCCCGAGAAATCGCTGAAGGTACGCTCCAGACCGATGGAACGCCGTGCATAAAAGTCGATCTCCGCCGGGGGTAAACCCTGCATCCCGAGATACGCTGCCAGCACCGGATCATGATGCTCCTCCACCTTCATGCTGCCCGCATCGAACCGGATCCCTCCGGTGAGCTGGAAACGATCGGTCACCTTTACCCGGTTCAACCAGTAGGCACCAGCCGAAAATCGCTCGAAGTGGGGCAAAAGAAAAGAATAGCCCCCCACCCTGTTATATTGTATCTCTGTGGTGAGTCCAAAGGTCTTCGACCAACGTTTCTCCTCATCCAGCTGCATTCGCACATTGGCCGAGTAGGTCCTCAACCTGAACTGCAGCTCCAGGTCCGCATCCTCCACAGGCGGCAGCTGATTGCTGTAGTGCGTATGAAATGGCGACAGCTCCTCCCGGTAATTCTGCTGAAAGCCCAGATCCAGACTGAGTCGTGTAGCCTCAGAAAGCTGCCAGCGGTTGTTGGAGATCAGCTTGAAGTGATTGGAAGTAGCATAAGGCATCTCCACGTTGCGGGCCGATCCGTCCGGCTCAAGCCTCCCTAACGAAGGAACTCCATGTGCGCCCGGGAAGTAACCGTTCTTGCTGAAAATATCTGAAAGATGGAGCCAACTGTTGAACCGCTCACCCGTGTAATTTGCTGCCAACGAAAGATCGACCTCCCTGCCGGCCGTATTCTTCATCCGGCGCTCATGCACCGGCATCCTCCAGGTGAGGTACTCAATGGTATCGGCGGGAATGCGGTAGTCGGCATAACTCTGCACAGTTGCCCTGGCACGGTAAAAGAGATTGCCCCTCTTCAGGCTGGTCATCACCGAGGCACCCAGCAGGTTATTGTTCGATTTCCCGATCAGGGTGGCATCACCCCACAGCATATCACTCTCCGGCACCTGTGGCGGCAGAAGCTCAATGACCCCACCCATGGCATCGGAACCATGAAAGAGCGACATGGGACCTTTGTGTACCCGCACCTGATCCACATCATACTGATCAATCTCCAGTCCATGATCGGCTCCCCACTGTTGATTCTGCTGCACGATGCCACGATCGACGACCGCCACACGATTGAATCCAAGTCCCCGTATGACCGGTTTCGAGAAACCTGCACCAATATCCATCGCCGATATGCCGGGCAGGGATGCCAGCGTCTGTACAAAATTGGTGGCGTTGTTTCTCAGCAGATAATTTCGGCTGATCTCCTCCACAGGAAGCGAAGAGAGCAGCTCGTCAACGCCACTGCGACGGGCCTCCACCCTTA
>CAYGOU010000471.1:0-1824 GCA_964351455.1 uncultured Porphyromonadaceae bacterium | reverse complement strand
GCGTATTTCCTGAAAACACTCCGGTAAAAGCCACGAACCGGCTTAACATTCGACATCATGGGTATGAGGATGGCGGTAAGTATGATGCTGATGAGCACCACATAATATGCCATCGACTGTATCTTCTCTCCATGTTCAAGTCCCGCCTGCAGCGGCATCCCTGCCAGGATCGCAGCCGCCAGTCCCTTCGGAATCAGAACCGAAACATAGGCCGAATCCTTCCAACTGTTTTTCTTGCTCAAGACCATACGTGTGATCAACATCCTTGCAGCATAAACAAGTATAAGTATGACAAGAGCGGTCAGCAGCGAGTTGGTGTCGCTGAAGGTGAGGGAAACCCCGAGATAGAGAAAAAAGAAGGTTTTTAGCAGGAATACCATCTCAGAAAAAACCAGCTTCTCGGTGTCGGTTACCATGGCCAGCTCCTTCATACCCAGTTTACGTGTAAAGCGGAATCCTCCGCTGCGGTTGTTGGCCAGTGTAATGCCAAGGGCCAGTGAAGCAATGGCTCCGCTGAAACCCAGAAATTCAGTCAGTCCGTATACCAGAAAAACAAACGCAAAGGTGGTAAAGAGATTATTCGGGATCTTGCGTATCCAGTTCAGCAGGGCCAGCCAGAGAAAACCTGTTACCACCCCTATCAGTGCGGCAAGACTCAATGAACTGATGATCTTGACCGCAATGCCCCCGGTGCTGAGCTCTTCACTGACGGCAGCATTCAGGAGACTGATGGTGAATACGATACAAAGTACATCCGTCAGTGCCGATTCAAGAATCAGAATGGTCGACGGCTTATTGGCCATGTTCAGTCCCTTTACCAGCGGAATGACCACGGCTGAAGAGGTGCCTCCCATAATGGTGCCGGCCATCAGTCCTGTTAAAACCGGAAATCCAAGTATGTAAATACCTATTCCCGCAATGATCAGAACGGTGACGATGAAGGTGATCAGGGATATCAGCAGCATGGGAACCATGCCCGATGCAAGACTCTTTAGATCCAGCGTTGTGCCGCTCTCAAACAGAATCAGGATCAGGGCAATGGTGACCATCACCTGTCCCGCCTGTCCGAAATCTGCAGGTTCGACAAGTTTAAAAACAGGACCGGCGAGAATACCGATGATCATCAGGATCAGTACATCGGGTATCCGGGTTCTTCTGAAAAAATAGGCCAGAAAATGTGCCGCAAAATAGATAACCCCAAGTATGAAGATGACCAGGCTCATGGTTCATGAATTTATGGGTGAAGATAACATTTTTGTATCTTCGCAAATTGTACCTAAAATCGAAACGGCTTAACTCTCTTAAAGAATCATTTTATGTCAGTACTGCTTAGCAAAGACTCCAGAGTCATCGTTCAGGGTTTCACCGGTAAGGAGGGAACCTTTCATGCATCGCAGATGATTGAATACGGAACGCAGGTCGTTGGAGGAACTACTCCAGGCAAGGGCGGCGAAAAACACCTCGATCGTCCGGTCTTCGACACCGTTGAAGATGCCGTCAGAATTGCAGGCGCAAATGTCTCCGTAATCTTTGTGCCACCTGCTTTTGCAGCAGATGCCATTATGGAGGCAGCCGATGCCGGGATTGAACTGGTGGTTGCCATCACCGAAGGCATCCCAACCGAGGATATGATTCGCGTTAAACATTACCTGACCTGCAGAAATACCCGCCTGGTCGGACCGAACTGTCCGGGTGTGATCACCCCGGGGGAGGCGAAGGTGGGCATCATGCCGGGTTTTATTCACAAAAAAGGAGTCATTGGAGTGGTTTCACGTTCCGGAACCCTTACCTATGAGGCGGTCGACCAACTGACCCGACTGGGCA
>CAYGOU010000470.1:0-1825 GCA_964351455.1 uncultured Porphyromonadaceae bacterium | reverse complement strand
AACCAAGTAACAAGAAACCAGTAACCAGCAACCAGTAACCAGCAACCAGTACCAAGTATTATGAAAACACGTCTCTTTTTCTCCCTCTCCGTCGCCCTGCTTATCCTGGCCGGCTGCGGACAAAAGGCGACCGAACCGGTGGTTATATCCGGAAAGGCGCTGAACTACAGTGACAGCATTCTGTTTGTCACCATCGACAACGTTAAGGATACCATCCGCCTGGCTGCCGACGGCAGCTTCACCAAGGAGATCCTGATCGAGCGCCCCATCTATCCCAACTTCCAGGGTAACCGGCTCTTTGCCTACCTCTGGCTCTCCCCGGGCGGGTCGCTCACCATCGATTTCGACGCCACCGACTTCAAGAATACGCTGAAATTTGGCGGTGACCTCGGACTCCCCAATTCCTGGCTCCTGAAAAAAACCGATGCCAGCAGACAGAACTACATGGCCATCAACGCCGCCTACCGGGCACCCAACCAGGCCGCCGATTTCAGGCGGGTGTGCGATTCGGTGTACGCGGTTGAGCAGGGAATGTTCGACGGCTTTTTGGCTGAGAACCCCGATCTCGATGCTGATTTCATCCGGATGGAGAAGATCGCCGTAAAGTATTCATGGCTCGCAAACCTGCAGTCGTATCCCACGCGGGTCAATTATTACAACGATCAGGCCACCGTGCCCGACGACTGGTTCAACTTCATGGAGGGTGTATCCATCGATGACCCGGCACTCCTCGATGTGCCTGATGCCAAGTATTTTCTGGTCGGACTCGCAGGCGACAAGGCCCTGAAGAGATCGGGGATCGAACAGAAGGATAGCTGGGCAAACCCAACGCTGCTCCGCACCACCTTTGAAGTGGTTGAGAATGAATTCACCCATCCCGAAGTGGTCGACGTGCTGCTTTTCGAAAAGCTGAAACAGCACCTCGATGCCACCTCTCCCGATGGCATCGGCGACCTGGTTGAACTCTACCTCGCACTGGCGGTTGATGCCAAAAGAGCCGAAACCATCAGCAAGCTTTATGATGAGTGGCAGGCACTGGCAGCGGGACAGCCAGCTCCGGCCTTTACCGTGGTCGATATCGAAGGCAATGAACACAGCCTCTCGGATTTTGCCGGTAAGCTGGTCTTCATCGACTTCTGGGCCACCTGGTGCGGTCCCTGCAAGGTCGAAATACCCTTCCTCAAACAACTCCACGAGGATTACAAGGATACCGACCTGGTGGTGATAAGCATCTCGGTCGACAAGGACAAGGCGGCATGGGAGAAGATGATCACCGACGAAGGATATGAGTGGCTGCAATACCACGACGGCGTCAACGCCAACGACCTCTACATGGTGAAATACATTCCAACCTTCGTCCTCATCGGTCGCGACGGCAACCTGATCAACGTCCGCGCCCCAAATCCGTCAAGCGACCAGCTGCGACCGATGATCGACAAAGCGTTGGGAGGGGGATGAATGATGAATGATGAGTGATGAGTGATGAATTGCAACCTGCAACCTGCAACCCGCAACCTGCAACCTGCAACCAGTAACCAGTACCTCACCCCCTGGCCCCCTCTCCCAAGAGAGAGGGGGAACCAAGGAAGAAGTTTCATTAGACATTAGACATTCAACATTAGACATTTGCTGTAAACCGTAAACCGTAAACCTGTTATGATCAGACATATGAAAAAGGCCTGTTACCTTCTTTTGCTGCTCCTCCTGCCTGGCCAGGGTTTGTTTTCGCAGGTGGACGTTCTGCGTTACGGAACGGGGAGCTGGGATGCCTCGAAGCTGGGGAATCACCGTGTGGCGGTGGATGTGCTTGAGGCGGGCAGTGCCG
>CAYGOU010000469.1:0-1834 GCA_964351455.1 uncultured Porphyromonadaceae bacterium | reverse complement strand
CTTCTGGCCCTGGTTGTCGACCAGAAACACCTCCGCACCTGCCTCGGCATGGTATTCAATGGGCAAAAACAGCCAGTCCTTCTTCAGGTTATAACCGAAAATGGCGAGGCCGGGACACTGGTAAACGCAATCCATGCAACCGATGCAGCGGTCGAAGTCGATCTGCGGCACCGTGGATGTTGACGTTTTCGTAATGGCTCCATGCGGACAGGCAAATTCGCATGGATTGCAGGCAAAGCCATGAAGACAATCGATGACAACAAATCCCTTCTCCCCGGCCCTCTGGGGTTCAGGAAGATATGGGGTTTCGAGGATTTTCACCGGATGTTGCTGGCTGTCAATATACTCTTTTGATACCCCCAGATACTCTTCGTAGGGATAGCGGGCATTCATCTCCTCAAGAACCTCATAGGCCACCTGCTTTCCACGAAGTACGGCACTGGTGCCCTCCCCAATGCGGATGGCATCTCCTGCGCCGTAAACATGCCTTCCAAATACCTCCTTGCCCTTGATCAGCAACTGATCGTCCTGAACCAGTCCGGTACATATGTTGATGGCGTCGATTCCCTCGATCAGTTTTTCGGTTCCCGGAACCGGCTGAAAATCACGACTTTCAGCAACAACGGCCCCTATGATCCCGGTGCGGTCGGCATTAGGAATGGCTTTGATCAGCAGATGATTCAGCAGCACCGGGATCCCCAGCCTTCGAACCCGGTTGGCCTGCACCGGAAATCCTCCCTCTCTGGGCATGGCCTCAACGATGGCCTTAACCTGTGCCCCGGCCTGCATGAGCTGGTAAGAGGTCAGGTAACCGATGTTGCCGGCTCCCACAGTAAGAATCTTCCTGCCCAGCAGGGTGAATTCGTTGTTCATCATCTTCTGGATGACGGCAGCGGTATAAACCCCAGGCAGATCGTCGTTCTCAAAGGCCGGCATGAAGGGCACGGCCCCGGTTGCCACAATCAGGAACTCAGCCTGAACATAATATATCTCCTGGGTCAGAATATTTTTAACCGCCAGCCGCTTTCCTTCAAGAATGTCCCATACCGTAGAGTTCAGAAATATTCCCGTATGGTCATCTCCCGCCAGCGTCTTTGCAATGTCAAAACCCCTCATTCCACCAAATTTCTTCTCCTTTTCGAAGAAAAAGAACTGGTGGGTCTGCATGATGAACTGTCCCCCGATCCGGTCGTTGTTGTCAATCACCAGGTTGTCGACTCCCCTGCTGTTCAGCTCCTCCCGCGCGGCAAGTCCCGCGGGGCCTGCTCCAATGATCGCCACCGTGGTGTGATAAACCTTGTTGGCCACATCCCGGTTCACCGCGGTTCTTACCGGCCTGAAACCGGCCGGAATCTCCCGCACCTCGCTGACCCCCTCAAGGCGGGTGATGCAAATCCTCTTGACCTGCCCGTCAACCAGCATCTCACAGGCTCCGCACTTTCCGATTCCGCACTCCAGACTCCGGTTACGGCCCGACAGACTGTGGCTGTGAACCGGAAAACCCGCCTGGTGAAGCGCGGCCGCAATGGTCATTTCGCGTTCGCCCAATATCTCTTTCCCCTCAAAACTGAACGATACCAGTTTGCTCTCAGGGATTTCAAGGATGGGATGTTCGGTGATTTTATGCATAGTTGTATCTTGTCGGTTGTATGTGTGCCAAAAATAGACCCATGCCAACTCCCGATAAATGACCTTTGTCACCTGCCAACCTGATAATTAACAGATTATTGAATAAAACTTATAGCAAGAGTGATGCGATATGCCTGAAAACCTGATGATAACCGGTGTCTTTATTGCTTCTGCAATTGGTGTGCTAACGGCTCTTTACGGAGTT
>CAYGOU010000468.1:0-1849 GCA_964351455.1 uncultured Porphyromonadaceae bacterium | reverse complement strand
AACAATTAACGAACCCTTTTTTCAGGGACATTTTCCCGACGAACCGGTGATGCCCGGAGTCCTTGTCATCGAGTCCATGGGACAGGTCGCGGCTGTGTTGCTGAAGCTCTACACTGAGATCAAGGAAAACGAGCGCCGCCTGGTATATGTAACATCGATCGACAAAGTTAAATTTCGCAGGCCGGTAAAGCCGGGGGATCAGCTAAAAACCGTAGCTACTCTCGTAAAACGCAGGGGAAACAACTTCAAATTCAAGTTCAGGGCAACAATTGACGGAGATCTGGCTGCCGAAGGTATGATGGGCTGTGTAGTCTCTTCAGGCCTTACCCTCAAACCCGAGGCATAGACCGGAATGAGCGTACATATACACCCAACAGCGATAGTATCCCCGAAGGCGCAGCTTGGAGAAAACGTAAGGATCGGTCCATTCTGCATGGTGGACGAAAATGTCATATTGGGCGATGAGACTGAATTGAGGGCCTACGTCCACATATACAACTACACAGAAATGGGCTCCGGCTGTACCATCTTCGACCACACAGTCATAGGAGGGGAACCCCAGGATATCACATTCAGGAATGAAGAGACCTGGGTCAGGATAGGCAACAACCTCATGTGCCGTGAGTATGTCACCATGAACAGGGCAGTTGGAGAGGGCCTGGCTACAACTGTAGGTGACAACTGTTTTATTATGGAAAATGTCCACCTGGCCCATAACGTGCAGATCGGTCATGACTGCACCATAGCAAACAAATGCGGATTTTCGGGACACACCCATATCGGCGATTACGTTGTGGTGGGGGGAATGGCCGGATTCCATCAGTTCGTGCATGTCGGTTCTTACTGCATGATCGGAGGATTGTCGAAGATAGTGAGAGATGTACCGCCCTATTGTCTTGCCAACGGATCACCCATAAGAGTCTATGACATAAACAGGATAGGGCTTAAACGCAGAGGATTCGACTCAAAAACCAGAAGCCGCATAAGGGATATGTACAGGACGCTCTATGATCCTGCGCGCACCATTCGTGAAGGACTTGCCGAGCTTGAGGTCAAATATGGTTCGACCCCTGAAGGCAGGATGATCCTTGATTTTGCATCTGAGTCGACCAGGGGGCTTTCTCCCAGGATAAACCATGACTGGGAGCGCAGAGACCCGGGAGAAAAGGACATTGATTAAACTTTTTGCCCTGGATGTCGACGGCACCCTGACAGACGGGGGAGTATACATGGATGGAAAAGGCGGCGAATTCAAACGCTTTGACATCCAGGACGGCTACGGAATAAGAAAACTCATCGGCAGCGGTGTCAAAGTTTATTTTATCAGCGGCCGCTACTCTGCCGCCACCCGGCAGAGGGCTGATGACTTAAAGATCACAGGTTGTATAAACGGAACAAGAGACAAGCTCGGCGAACTCAAATCGCTTGCAGAAAATAACCATTTAACACGTGCAGAGATTGCTTTTGCGGGCGATGACATGCCTGATGTAGAATGCATTGAATGGGCAGGTTTGGGGATAGCTGTGGCAAACGCCGTTCCGGGAGTCATCAGTGCAGCAGACTGGAAGACAGTGAGACCCGGCGGAAACGGAGCTATCCGTGAGTGTGCTGAAAAAATAATTGAGATGAACGAGGGCGAACGTGAATAATAATAATTTTTATGATAAATATATGAAGTTCAAAGCGCTTGACTGGTTTATCTTTGGAGAGCTTATGGGACCGTTTTTCTTCGGATTGATGGCATTTACTATAATCATGGTCGCCGCGGGGCTCCTTTTCAGGATAGCGGATCTTATAATAAAGAACGGTGTTTCATTGTGTATTGTCGTTCGGCTTTTCCTCTATTACC
>CAYGOU010000467.1:0-1863 GCA_964351455.1 uncultured Porphyromonadaceae bacterium | reverse complement strand
CTCAGCAGTCTCACTGGTGCGAATCGGCGTTTTGAGCCGATCACAGATTTCTTCATAAGACATGGTCTTGTTCGACCATATTTTGGCCTGGCGTGAATTGCCCAGGGCAATTTTCAGATCCCGCATGCTTAAGTTACTCCCTTCATTACCTCGTACTGCTTGGATGAATACATGCTCGATAACTGTGCTATCTCCCGTTCCCTGTCAGGAATACTCATTTTGAGGTCGCGCAAAGCACCTTTCCAATATGGCTTAACAAAAATCTTCCGACCGTCTCCCATTGTTCGCCAGTGCCCGATTACATACCAGACTAGTGCGTGGCGCGAATAATCACCCGGTTCGCCAAAAATCGCCAACTCTAGTTCATCGCTGTTGATGATATGTTCTTTGACATACCGGACCTTCCGTTTTTGTTGTTTTTTCTTTTGTCGCCCATCACTTCTATCCCTGACTACCTTGGGATGCCTGAATACTTTGCGTACATCAGGGTGTAGCAATGCAATTTGCAGGCCATACCATGTTTCGAGAGTGCCTAGGACTGTATTCATGATGGTTCGGATAGAAACCTTGCTTGAGAACCATGATCTCATTTCCGGGGACATATCCTTGTAACCCAATACTCCAAACATAACGCTGTCAAATCCTGGAATAACAGTTATCCGGGAGATGATGGTCGCACCATTGAGATTAATGAGAATTGCACCAACGGTGACAGACTCATCTTCGGAAGCCAGCTTAATCTTTTCTGCGTAATCACTGAAAATCACAACACGGAACTTAACGGCTATTCCGTTTTCATGAGTCTTGGTTTCGTCGACTACTATATTGCAGTCAAGCATTGGGACAGTCTCTGCAAAAAACAAGTCAGAGGGAATGAATACTCCTTGTATGGGAGAGAGCTGTTTCATTCCATCCTCCCATAGGCTGATTAGTTTTTGGTCTCCTTCACCGTTAAGTCGGATTGTATCGCTCGGGTGCGAAGCATAAATCCTGGCAAGAAGTTTCTTGTTTTCTTCTTCCGCCAGGAATTCAATGGGCACTTCGCTGAGAGCATTAGCGCTTGGACGTACCTTACTGCCGATGATTGCCTCTTTATGCGTGCAAGCGAATTCTTTTAGTGTGAATGAATCAGGGGCGGATGCTTGCAGTTCACGTATCAGTTGACCGAAGTCATAGTCTGACATTTCGTTGAACATTATCTTCATCCGGCGGAAGTGATCTACAGATAGTACCTGAGCCATGTTCTCAAGCAGCAGCTTTTCGGTAAGTAACCTTTGTGGATTAGTCGTCATCTCGTCTCAACCTCCAACTATAAATTCGCAATGTTGTGGGTCTTCCTGTGTTGATTTGCATAGTGAGTAATCGGTCTTCCCCTTCCCTGCTCAAGTGAACCTCCAATTTGGGCAGGCTTTTTGCCAGCCTCTACTTTCCAATGGAGGAGATGAATGGGTTTGAACGAAAAGTTCTGAAGAATATTTTTCCGAAAGGTATATGTCAGTTCCCTGGATGAAAAGTGGACATCCCGTGAAGACGTTGTCCTCATGGATCGAGAGGGAGAGGAGATGGTCAATTGTTGGCTTGCCCGAAAAGCCGTCTGACCTATTACTCAGAATTGAGTGATAGCTTTCCTGCTGAGTATTGGTTGTACATTCTTGTACAACCAACTCTGGGGCTAGATTGTTCATTACTGGACCTCCTTACATTCTTCGGTAAAGTAGCGCAGGCGGTAGTTCTTCCACCTGGCCCGTTTGATCTCGACCTCCATGCCGGGGGTAATGTGACTTCCGAATACCCATACCTCGGCACACTTGCTCATCAGCGCGTTGCCAAAGAGCAAGCCCAGCAACCGTTCCTTGGGGTTGT
>CAYGOU010000466.1:0-1872 GCA_964351455.1 uncultured Porphyromonadaceae bacterium | reverse complement strand
CTTTTGAAGGGTATCAAAATCACCTCCAAAATGAACCTGAAGACCATTTTCGTGACCTCAATCCTGGCACTGGCTATATACCAGGAAACAGCAGCTCAGCAAAGGGTCAGTGCCTCTGAGATTGAATCCTGGTGCCACTACCTGGCCTCAGACAGCATGAAGGGAAGGGCGAACGGATCGCCTGAGATGGAGCGGGCAGCCAAATGGATCGCAAGTCGCTTTTCAGAGGCTGGACTGTCACATCTGCCAGGTAATGATTCGTTTGTTGATTCTTACGAATTCACAAGCCGGAGGGGAGGGGTAATCAAAGAAAGAAACGTGGCTGGCTTCATACCAGGAAACCATCCCGACATGAAAAAGGAATTCATTCTCTTCACTGCCCATTTTGATCACGTAGGAATCGGAAGGGCGGTAGATGGCGATTCGATATACAATGGAGCCAATGACAATGCTGCGGGTACCGCAACCCTGATAGGACTGGCTCATGCCCTCAGCAGGTCAGGAACAAGGCTTAACCGTTCGGTAATCTTTTTGGCCGTCAGCGGCGAGGAGATGGGCATGCGAGGATCGCGTCACTTCATTCAGCATCCACCGGTTGACCCGGGAGCTATTTTTTTCAATCTTAATTTTGAAATGACCGGACACTGCACCATGCTTGGACCGAACCGCTTTTATCTGACGGGGGCCGGATTCACCAATCTTGACGACCTGATCGACGAATACAGCCAAACCTCGAGGTGGCAAAGAGTTGACACGGACAGGAGCGCTGATGATCTCTTTTTTGCTTCAGACAACATATCATTTGCCGTTATTAGGGAGGGAGACCAGATGAAGCTGAACATTCCGGCACATACCATTTGCACCCACGGTGGTGAGAACCACATCCACCGGCCCCATGATGAACCAAATAGGATGGATTACAAAAACATGGCCAGCCTGGTCAATTATCTGCTGGGCCTTACAGTCCATCTTGACATGCTTTCAAAAGATGCCATCATGTGGGATCATGAAAGCTTTGAAAAATACAGGACGGGCCGGCAGCGGCGCTGAAATCACCAACCTGAAAAGATCACCTTGGCATGTTGACATCCTGACAAAGTTATGACCTCAACCAGGTAAACCCCATCCGGCGCGAGTCCTGAAGAACTGGTTCCCCGTTCAAAGATCCACACAAATGTGCCAGGTTGAACCCTCTGTGGCCTTGAAGAACTCTCAGCAACCAATCTGCCTGTCAGATCAGTTACGGTAACCCTGACTTCATCTTCTGAATCAAAGACCTTCTCAACCCTTAGGAAGTTTGAGGCGGGATTTGGAAATATCCTCAAACCAAAATGCAATTCGGTCAAGGTAACCGGAGCGGTTGCATTGTTGGAGGAGTTGGGAGTAGGGGTCCAGAACAAGCGCCATGGCAATCCACCATCGGTGGCACGACCAAAGGATATGTCATCCATTTGTCTGGGATAGGTCAAACTGTCGAGAAAAACCCATTTCCCCTCAAAATTCTGAATCAAACCGATCTGCTCGCCGGCACTGCCAAGCTGGAAATTCACATGCAAGGGACCTGCAGCTGGGTTTGCATCTGCCCTTAGAACCAAAAAGCCTTTGGCAGGGATGGTGGTTTTTGAAGGAAACCCGATTGGGATTCTATGCAAATCCGGCTTTTGAAGATCGTCAGTGATATAGAGGCCTCCCACATCTACTGATTCATTTCCTGCATTATACAATTCAATCCAATCAGACAAATCTCCATGCTCATCCGGATAGAGGGAAACATATTTTGCTACAAATTCGTTGATGAAAACAGATTCAATCGGTTTTGGTGAATCGATTTTATTGGAACCGCCGGGAGTCGGAAACTGAAAAAGGGTTAAA
>CAYGOU010000465.1:0-1876 GCA_964351455.1 uncultured Porphyromonadaceae bacterium | reverse complement strand
TAACTTCACCAACATCACCAATGGCTCCGGGATATTTTCTTCCAAAGCAAGATCAACCGTAACAGGCCTTAAACTTGATATCCAAGCCATGGATTCATTGGTTCATGGGAAGATCACCAGGAGGTTAAATTTCATCCGACATTAGACATGGCTGCTAATGAAAAATCCTCAACTTGGTTGAATTTCACCACATGAAAAAAACCCTCATAATGATAAGGCACTTCTTCGTGCTCATGAATTAAGAACCCGCTCAGAAAGCCGCATCCGTCCGGAGGATCTCAAGTCCCCGGTATTCATCATTTCACCGCAGATCAAGCCGGAGGACCTGGGATATGAGAAATCGAATCTTATGGAGCTTGCCCGACAGGTGTGGGCCTTCTTTGGCCAGGATAAGATGAACAGGCGGATCATACTGTATTATGACCGGGCCGGCAATAAAAGCGCGAAGAGGAAGAGCGGATCACCACGGATGCCAGGATCCTGAAGCGGGAAATGGAGAGCTACGGCTTTTCGGTAGAACTCAGAAATGAACGGCAGCGGACTATCTACTACTACGCACACTACAAGCTGATCGTGATGCTTCTCAGCGAAAAGCTTCGTCACACCCCCAGAATCCGTATCTGCACCAACGAATGTCCAAGGTTGACCTCAGCCATTCACCTGAGTCCGATTAAACAGACCGATGGACGGATCGAACTGGATAAGGAGAGCGAAAAACGGGTTGCGCTTCAGCACCAGGCTGGCCTGACCACCCAGATTCCCTCAGCCCTGATGTATCTGCTGTTCGGATTATACGGTAACATCCTGCCAAGGGAAATAAAAAAGACCCCAGAGTTGCCTGAGAACAAGGTCTGTTAGTTCAGGAACTGACCTTCTATCCTGATCTTTTCTCCGTTCTCTAACGTCTTGATCGATAAGGTCACCCTCTGATCGTGTTCAATGGGTGGCAACCTGGTCAGGTCAACTTCCTCTTCGTACATAAATCCCTCTTTGACTACCCGGTTTGAGGTTATATGACTGTCCAGGCAGCAAGGATTCTTTAGAAATTTAACCGAACCATCAGCATTATGAAGGTGAAGCATTAGTGTTTTTTGCTTCAAAGGCGTGTTGCTCACGGCCTTAAGAAGCTTCAACCCGCGCGTACCACCCAAGTCGGCTGAATATGATTCATGCTTTGAATCAAATTCAAATACAAACGATTTTTGCATAGGAAACAGGTCCCCTTATGTATAAAACCCCAAGTTCTTACAAAGTTTAGGTATTTACTTATTCTGATATTCAGAACTTTGTTTTTTTTATCAACAAAAACCTATTTTCAAACCCCTGGAATTTCCGCCGCGCTAATACCACAGATTGCATGGCAAACCCTCCAAAACCCGGGAAATATGAGGGAAGTAGCCTTGGAGTGCAGGTTCCGGGAATTCACTTAAGAACCACCTAAAGCCTGGATCCTAATGAAAGAAAACTTGACTTTTGAAATCAGGTCAGGTCTTGCATTGCAAAGCTCCTCCCTATCATCTATGTCCTTTCTCTGAATAGCCAGCCAGATCATCTTTACCGCATGAAACCCATTCATAAAATCGATGCCATCCGAAAGATGCAGGAGATTTCAAAGGTTCCCAACGGCACCTTTATCATCTCTTTCTTTCCATACAACTGAACCCGGCAACAGGCCTCAGGGGATTTTGTTGACATAGCACCCTTCTGTTGGTTTGCTTATTCGTCAACTATTTTGGGCTCTTTGTGATTATTCTGTTTACATTTAGGGTGACCATCCGATTCATCCTGAGAACCATGACCATTTTTGATCCTGTTGAATACCATAGCAAGCGCCACCCTTACTTTCCCATTTTAATAGCCTGCGGTGCTATCTGTA
>CAYGOU010000464.1:0-1881 GCA_964351455.1 uncultured Porphyromonadaceae bacterium | reverse complement strand
GTATACAGGATGATCAACCTCGAGGGATCAACGGGAAGGGGATTTCGGGGTGGAACCGGCGAAGGAATCGACCCGGAGAAGCCGCTGTGGCTGTCGGGACACAACGAGGTGACCCGTGGCGAGGGTTATTACCAGGGGTCGCTGAAGCGTCCTGAGGCTCCCCGTCAGATGTTGGCAGGACTCTACAATCTGGGTTCCCTGTCAAGGGCAAAGGATGCCGAAGTGGTGCTTTACACCCGCGAAGATTTCACCACCTTTCCCGACCTGCTGGTCAACGACCTGAAATTCAAAAAGGAGATCCGGATCAGCGATGCCAACCCCCAGCAAAAGGAGTTTATCTGGGGCAGCGCCGAACTGGTCAGCTGGAGGTCATTGGATGGCAGGCTCCTCGAGGGAACTTTGCACACACCTGAGGATTTTGATCCGTCGAAAAAGTACCCGATGATCGTCAATTTCTACGAAAAGAGCTCGCAGGAGCTCTTCAGTCACCGCATTCCCGAGCCGCACCGATCGACCATCGACTACCACTATTATACCAGCAACGGTTACCTGGTGTTCAACCCTGATATTTACTACAAGGAGGGATATCCCGGCGAGGATGCCTTCAACTGCGTGATGCCGGGCGTTACCGCTCTGATTGAAAAGGGCTTTATCGATGAGAAGCGCATCGGAGCCCAGGGACACAGCTGGGGAGGCTACCAGGTGGCTTATCTGGCTACCCGCACAAACCTTTTTGCCGCCATCGAGTCGGGAGCGCCGGTGGTCAACATGATCAGCGCTTACGGAGGAATCCGGTGGGGTTCAGGACTCAGCCGCGCATTCCAGTACGAGCATGCCCAGAGCCGCATCGGAAAATCGATCTGGGAGTCGCCGCTCCGGTACATCGAGAATTCGCCCATCTTCACGATGGACAAGGTGAATACCCCCATCCTGATCATGCACAACGACGACGACGGGGCGGTGCCCTGGTACCAGGGAATTGAGTATTTCATCGCCCTCAGGCGCCTCGGCAAGCCGGTATGGATGCTCAACTACAACGAGGCCGACCACTGGCCCACCCGGATGCAGGACAAGCACGACTTCCAGATCCGCATGGCCCAGTTCTTCAACCATTATCTCAAAGGCGAGCCGATGCCCGACTGGATGAAAGAGGGACTGCCGGCGGTAGAAAAGGGGTTGCGGTTGGGGTATTAATGAGACAATTAGACAATGAGTCAATTATCAATGAGTCAATTAGTCAATTCAATCTGCCCCATCCGATGGATTCAACCCCACGTTTTCCAGGCTCTCTTTTCCAAGGCAAAGCCTGTCTTCCGGCGCTGGCAGGCCTTGTCTTAATGCTGGTGCCGTCGTGTAAAACGCAGGTGCAGGAAAAGAAAAACCTGTTGCTCATCTGTGTGGATGATCTCCGGGCCGAGCTCGGATGCTATGGATCAGAATATATGCATACTCCCAATCTTGACCGACTGGCATCTAAGGGGGTGTTGTTTAATCATCATTACGCCAATTCGCCAACCTGCGGAGCCTCGAGGTATGCATTGCTGACGGGAATGCTGCCACAGAATGCTGCGCAAGTGGGGAATGAAGCGATCAGGAGAAGCATCAGCGAGCCCTGGTACAATCCATCAGGGGGGCATGATTCTACCGGCATGGGACAGCATCCCGAGAGTTTCGTTCACCATCTCAGGCAGAACGGCTGGCATACGGCTGGGATCGGAAAGATCAGCCATTATTCAGATGGGTTTCTTTACGGATACAATGAGAAGCAGGGTACCAGAGCTGAGTTGCCCCTTAGCTGGGATGAATGGATGCTGGAGACCGGTCAGTGGGCCAGTGGCTGGGATCCCTTCTTTGGCTATGCAGACGGCAGCAACCGCAATG
>CAYGOU010000463.1:0-1909 GCA_964351455.1 uncultured Porphyromonadaceae bacterium | reverse complement strand
CCATATCCAGTGTGATTTTTATCTCCCCGTTCCACGGGTACTCTGTCTCCTGATTGACTGCAATCTCCCTGCCACCCAGGTCAATCCTTGATTCACTTGCCATGAAAAGATTGACATACAAGTTGTTGTCATCCGTAAGATACATATATCCCGGCACAGAAGGAGTTGTTCTGCAAACGTTGGTGGGACAGCATGGCGGATCGAACCAGTGGGAGCGGTTTTTATGACCCCGGTCGGCCAGGGGATTGGTATAAAAGTAACCGGTTCCGTGAATGGAGAAAGTCGGGAGATAGGCATTGTACAAGGTTCTTTCGAGCACATCAAAATACTTGGCATCCTGATAGTACCTGCCCAGTCTGAAATTCCACAGGATGTTAGCCACCGCACCGCATGTTTCACTATAGGCCGTAAGGTTGGGCAGAACATACGGCTCATCAAAGGCCTCTCCTTTGGTGTGGCTGGCTCCCACTCCCCCCGTAATATAAATCTTTTTGCCTGTGGCATTTTCCCACAGACGGTTTGATGCCACAATGTATTCGGTATTGCCGGTCATTGCTCCGATATCGGCCATTCCGGCATACATGTAGCACGCCCTTACCGCGTGTCCGGTGGTTTCTTCCTGCTCCAGAACCGGTTTATGATCCTGGAAATAGGTATCCTGATTTCTGAATACATATTGCTCCCGGCCGTCATTGTAGTGGCCGCGTTCGGCGAGAAAAAACCTGGCCACCTCAAGATATTCAGGTTTGCCTGTCACCCTGTACAGTTTTGCCAGAGCCAGTTCGATCTCCTGGTGTCCGGGGATTAATCTGAGTCTGTCGGTTCCAAAGGTTGATGCAATGAGGTCTCCGGTTTTCACGGCCATATCGAGAAAGAGGGTCTTGCCCGTTGCTTCGTAATGAGCAACGGCGGCTTCAATCATATGTCCCAGGTTATAGAGTTCATGGCTGTGGCTCAGGTTCGCCCATCTGCCACCGATGGATTTGTTTCCCAGAGGTTTGAAATACCTGATGGTGTAGAGGTAGCCATCGGGTTCCTGCACTTTTGCGATGATGGTAATTAAACTATCGATGTACCGTTCGAGTTTCGGGTCGGGATGCAGCCGAAGGGCATAACTTGCACCCTCAATCGTTTTATAAACATCAGAGTCGCTGGCTTCATTGCTGCTAAAATCCCCCTGTTTTAATCCTGCAGCAATTGAGAAATTATCGATCTTGCCGGAGCTGGCAAGCCGGGCAAGGTTATCCCAAACGGTATTGTGTATACACGAATCAATCCTCATTTTCCATAATCCCCCGGTAACCTTGACGTTGTAATAGGGAACCTCCCGGAGGGGATAGCCGAAGTCGCTATTTTCAGTGGCAGTATCGCTGCATGAACAGATGAGGAGGATGCAAAAAACCAAACAAACGGATATCTTCATGTTTTCAAAAATGCAAAGAAATTATGATGAACCTGAACAGACCATTCATTTATTTAACAGGCTGTTTATCTGCTTTTTGCTTCTCATGCAAGAAAGAACCAGATCTAAAGAAGCCGAATATTATCCTGATTATGGCTGATGATCTGGGTTATGGAGGGTTGGGCTGTTACGGGCAGAGGCTTATTGCAACACCCCGGATCGATCAGATGGCAGAAGAGGGAATGCGATTTACGGATTGTTATTCAGCAAACACTGTAAGTGTGCCGTCGCGCTACAGCATGATTACCGGCTTTCATCCGGGTCATTCAGCGATCCGCGACAACTATCCGCCACATGTTGACATCAGTCAGGAAAACGGAGGAGGCTATATGCCCGATCATCCTGCATGGGCCTGGCCGCCCAATGTGCCGACTTTGGGCCGTGTTCTCAAGGATGCAGGCTACATTACCGGTCAGTTTGGCAAGCTTGAAGCGGGTATTCCGATGC
>CAYGOU010000462.1:0-1911 GCA_964351455.1 uncultured Porphyromonadaceae bacterium | reverse complement strand
CCCTAGCCCCCTCTCCCAAGGGAGAGGGGGAACCAGGTAGCAGTAACATGCAACATGCAACATGCAACCCCTTTTTCATTATCTTCACTCAACCTCAATCCCCCTTTGTCATGAAACTTACCCTCATCAATCAGGGCCGCGAAATCACCCGCGAAGTGGCCCCCGGCAGCAACCTTCTCGACGAAATCCGCAAGGCATCCATTCCGCTTGCCGCGCCCTGCGGGGGCAGGGGTATTTGCAACAAATGCAGGGTTAACGTGCTGGGTGAAGGCACCCTGCCCGCCTGCGATTACACCATCGACCATCCCGTGACGGTCAGCGTCGGGGATCTCCCTCCCATGCAGATCCTGAGTGAAAGTTACTTTCCCGACTGGACCCACATGGCCGGGCGGTCGAAGTCGGGTCGGGAGGGGATCGGAGTGGCCGTTGACCTGGGTACAACAACGGTGGTGGTTTTTCTTGAGGATCTGGCCACTGGGAAAAACCTCGGGGTTAGGAGTTTTGTAAATCCGCAGCAGGCATTTGGGGCCGATGTGATCAGCCGCATCCTTTATACGCAGCAAAACCCCGGAGGTTTGGAAATGCTCCGGAAAGTGGTATCCGAACCGATCGAAGAGGCGGTACTGGATCTCTGCCAGCGCCACAAGACCAACAGCACCAGCCTTGGACCCATGGTCATTACCGGAAATACTACCATGTTGCACATTTTCAGGGGAACCGACCCGGTGCCTCTTTCGGTTTATCCTTTCACTCCTCTCTTCATTGAGGAGGTTAAACTCAACCCCTCAGAGGCGGGCTTCAATCGGATCTCTCCCGAGGCTGTCATTCTCATGCCAGGCATCTCGGCCTATGTAGGAGCGGATATTGCTGCCGGCCTGGCAGCGATCGACTGGCCCGAACCGGGGACCTACGACCTGTACCTCGACATTGGCACCAATGGAGAGATGGCCCTTATCGGGCACGACCGCATCCTCACCTGCGCCACAGCCGCCGGTCCGGCCTTCGAAGGTGCCCGCATAAGCTGCGGCATGGGAGGCGTATCGGGAGCGGTTTCAGCTTTAGGAATGCACCGGTTTGAAACCATTGACAACCTTCCTCCTGCGGGACTCTGCGGATCGGGACTGGTGGATGCCGTGGCGATGTTGCTTGAAGAGGGATTGATCGACCCTTCGGGGTATGCAGAAAAGGATCTGGTACTGATGACAGAAAACCTGCATGGCAGGCATCCTGCACTGTCACTGACTCCACAGGATATTCGGGAGGTTCAGCTTGCCAAAGCCGCCATTGCAGCAGGAATCAGAATCCTGAGAGAGGATCCCGGTCATAATCTGAGCGATCAGGGTCATGTTGAGGTTAACCGGCTATGGCTGGCGGGCGGATTCGGTTATGCCCTGCACCCACAAAGCGCGGGCAGGATCGGATTGATCCCCAAAGATTTGGTGGAGAGAACCATACAGGTGGGGAACATGGCAGGACTGGGGGCCCGTTTTTTGCTGCATGATCCCCTTTACCGGGAAAGACTGATGGAGGTACAGCGGAAAACTGAATACCTTGAACTATCACAGGTTGAAACTTTCAACGACCTGTTCGTAATGTCAATGGGGTTTGAAGAATAGGCAGAACCGCCTATTTATATTGCTTTTCGCCGCTTTTCTGACCCTTCTCGTCGTACATGATCCACAGTCCAGTCTTTTCCCCGTCGGTATAGGTCATGTCGTAACGAAGGGTGCCCAGCTCATCCCAAACAAACCATTTGCCATGCTTCAGGTTCTGCCGGTAACGCGCCTCGGCTGTTTTTACGCCGCTTTCGCTCCAGGTCACCCACAAACCGTCCATCACTCCTTCGTGATAAGAGCGCTGCTCCTTGCGCTGGCCGTTGCGGTAATAAAAATTGACCAGTCCGTGCTGCTT
>CAYGOU010000461.1:0-1913 GCA_964351455.1 uncultured Porphyromonadaceae bacterium | reverse complement strand
GGGGCGGCCTGTATTTATGTCAAAAAACTATCCGACATCAACCAGGATGTCCTGAAAACCATCATGAAGACAACCATAGGTTTTTTGAAAAGCCGATATGGTTCTGAGCCGGCATCCGGATAGCCGGAAATGTTGAGGGGACAGCCAATGTGATGTTTGATAAAAAGCTATTTTTATCGAAAATCACATCAATTATTCCATGAAGGAGGATTTTCGGTTTTTGCAAACGGTTCTTGACAGGGCGGTCGACAACAGGATGGTTTTCGGCACCTCATTTTGTGTCAAATACCAGGGTCGGCTCTGGTGCGGTTCATCCGGAAACCTGGATGTTGACCAACAGTATTTCATTGCCAGCACTACGAAACTCTTTGTGACGGCAATCATTCTGCAATTAAAGGACCAGGGACGGCTGAACCTTAATGACCGGATCGGGAATCATCTGGATCATTCGATCGTTGAAGGAGTGAACACCTTTAAGGGCAAAGAGCATTCGCATGAAATCACCATCAGGAACCTCCTGGCGCATACCTCAGGAATTCCTGATTACTTTCAGCAAAAGGATTCAGCGGGTAAGAGCTTCGAAAAAGAACTGAAAAAAGGAAACGATCGGTACTGGACCTTTGAAGAGGCCCTGGCATACAGCAAAACCCTGCCTCCCCTCTTTGAGCCCAATGCCAGGAGGAGGGCACACTATTCAGACACCAATTTTCAGCTATTGGGAAGAATCATCGAGAACCTGACCGGCCTGAGTCTTCAACAGAACTACGATGAAAGAATCTGTAAACCCCTGGGACTGACTAAAACCTATTTGTACCACGACATCAGCGACCGCAAACCCATGCCATTGTATTACAAAAGCAAAGTGCTGAATATACCGGGAGCCATGGCATCCTTTGGTCCTGATGGCGGAATCGTTTCAACCTCCCCCGACATGCTCACCTTCATAGAAGCCTTTTTCAGCGGGAAGATTTTCACCTCTACCGCCATTGAGGAGCTCAGTGTGTGGAATAATATTTTCTACCCGATGCAATCAGGAATTGGCATCCACCGGTTTAAGCTTCCGTGGATTTTCAATCCCACCGGTGCCATTCCGGAGTTGATCGGACATTCGGGACTATCCGGTGCTTTGGCCTATTGCAATCCCAAATCCGACCTCTATCTTGCAGGAACCGTTAACCAGGTTGCCTCACCCGGTCTCTCCTTCAAAACAGCCATAAAATTGATGCAGAAGATACTTAAATCGTAAACCCCATGCCCATTCCAACCACCAGAACCAAAGAAATCGCCGAAATCGTCATCCATGAAGAGCTATGCAACGGATGCGGACTATGCGTATCGGTATGCAAGGATTTCAGTCTTGTCATGCGAAACGATAAGGTCACTAAAAGCGATACCGCACTTTTCGGCTGCATCGGATGCGGACACTGCATGGCCATCTGTCCGACCGGCGCCATCGAAATCTTCGGAAGGGAGCTCTCTCCCAAGGACCTCTTTCCGGTTCCCCGCAGGGACCAAATGGCATCATACGAGCAGTTGCTCGCTCTGCTGCAGCGCCGGCGCAGTGTAAGGGAGTTCAAAGAGCAGGAGGTTGATCCCCTGATGATTGAAAAGATCATAACGGCGGCAAGGACTGCTCCCATGGGACTTCCGCCCACGGATGTGCACCTCCTCATCCTCGATGGTAAGGAAAAGAACCGGGCCTTTGCGCGTGACTATTCAGCCTACCTGAAGAGCATCCGGTGGATGGCATCCGGATTTTCGCTCGCGCTTATGCGTCCCTTCTGGGGCAAGGCCAACGATGAGATGTTCAAAGGTTTCATCCGGCCCCTCTTCAAGGTTTACATCGACGACATGGCCAAAGGAGACAATTACATCACCTACGATGCGCCGCTGGCCATGTACTTTTACGGATC
>CAYGOU010000460.1:0-1927 GCA_964351455.1 uncultured Porphyromonadaceae bacterium | reverse complement strand
GTTATCGATAGAAAAGTGATCAGAGAAAAGACCCTTTTTTTTCTGCTATTCATTTGTTTCGGTAGTTGAACCAGCTCTTGGCAGCCTGTTTAAAAAACTGTTTTAGAGTGCAAAGATGACATATTTTTGCGATGCCACCAACAAAACCCCTGGCTCTTGTTGTTAAACAGATTAAAGTTTAATGATTATAAACGATTCATTCCGATCTCTCTGTATCGGTTAACGGCTCCCACTTATGCTTGTAACCGTTGTATGAAACCACCTCCTGCAAAGCCTTTCGTTTTTTCGAGCGAAGGGGTTGCCGGCTGTATCCAATGGCAATGTCGAGCCAGACCCTCTTGTTGTCGGGGATGGACAGCAACTCGCGCATCTTCGTCTCGTTGAACCAACCCAGGATACAGGATCCCAACTCTTCGGCGTGAGCTGCCAGCGTGATATGGGCTGCCAGTATCCCCAGGTCCATCTGGGCGTAGTCTTTCTGCTTAACCCATCCCCCAATGCCGGAGGTGAGATTCACCCGCTCCTCCACCAACAGGATATGCACGGGAGCCTGTTTCGTGAAATGATTCATCCCCAGTGCCCGGGCAGAGGTGGCATCAGCTACCCTGTTCTTCAGCTCCGGGTCATCGATCACGATCATGTGCCAGGGCTGCGCGTTACAAGCCGAAGGAGCCAGACGGGCAGCCTCCAGGATGCGCTCAATCTTCTCCCTCTCAACCGGACGGTCGGGGTCGAAAGCCCGGTCGCTCTGCCGGGTGGATACCAGTTCCAGAAAATCCATTTTATCCTTGTAAAGCCACGATACGACTGATATATTTACCAATGATGTCGAACTCCAGGTTCACCACTGAACCCTCCCGGATTTGATGAAAGTTGGTGTATTCATAGGTATAGGGGATGATGGCGACCTTGAAGCTATTTTCAGTGGGCTCAACCACCGTCAGACTCACCCCATTCACGGTGACAGATCCTTTGTCAACCGTCAGGTAACCCTTTTTAGCCATCTCAGGATCGAATGCATACTCAAAGGTGTAATACCAGCTCCCATCTGCTTCGGTCACCGACCGGCAGCGGGCGGTCTGATCCACATGTCCCTGTACGATGTGGCCGTCGAGGCGGCCGTTCATCAGCATGCTGCGCTCAAGGTTTACCTTGCTGCCCACCTCGAGCAACCCCAGGTTGGATCGCTCCAACGTCTCACGAATGGCTGTTACGGTATACCGTTCACCCTCAATGGAGACCACGGTAAGGCATACTCCGTTGTGGGAGATGCTCTGATCTACCTTCAGCGCATCAGTGAAGGAGCACTGCAGTGTAATATGCAGGTTCCCTTTCTCCCGGTTCAGTGCGACCACCGTGGCCGCTTCTTCTACAATTCCTGAAAACATATGGATTGATTGGTTGATTTGATGATTCGTTGATTGGTTGATTCGTGAATGGTTACCAGATGGCGGCTCGTTTTTCTTCGGGCAGCCAGAGGGGGTCGGAGGAGGTGATGCCGAAAGCGTCGTACCATGCATCCACGTGGGGTAGAGCACCGTCGACGCGCCATTTACCAAGTGAGTGGGGATCGATTCTGGTCAGGCGCAGGATCTCCGCATCCCGCACGTTACCAGCCCATAGAGTGGCGTAACTAAGGAAGAAACGCTGTGCCGGGTTGAAGCCGTTGATCGGTTCACCCTTCGTTGCCTGCTTCGTCTTCATGAAGGCATTATAGGAAACCTGCAGTCCACCCTGGTCGGCGATGTTCTCACCGAGGGTGAAAGTGCCGTTGGCTCGCACAGTATCCAACACTGTGATCCCGTCGAAGTGGTCCACCAGCACCCTGGTGCGCTCCTCAAAACGGGTGGCATCATCGGCTGTCCACCAGTCAGACAAATTGCCCTCTTTGTCGAACTTGCGTCCCTGGTCATCAAAACCGTGGGTC
>CAYGOU010000459.1:0-1941 GCA_964351455.1 uncultured Porphyromonadaceae bacterium | reverse complement strand
GATTCATCGTTTCCGGGTGTTATGAATTCAGCCAGGCGCCTCGCCTCCCGGCATGCCAGCTGCATTTGGGCATGCAGGGTGCCAGCCGACACCACCTGCACCTCCCTGCTGACTGCAGGTGAAGCACCCGGCAAAATGTCAAATCCACGGAAACCCTCCGGAGGCGGAAATTTCGATGCATACGCTGCGACAAAGCGACCCGCCTCCCGCTCCGGGTTATGCAGCAGCGGATCGAAATCCCAATAAAACCAGGCCGATCCTAAACCTTTGAAAAACTCAAAAATCTGCTCCTCAGCACGCGTCAGGACATTGAAGCCAACAAACGCAAACCCTTTGTATCCAGACCTTTCATGATACCTGCCCGACTGGATTTCATCGCAGGCCCTTCTTGAGCAAATTCCTGAGGTTCCTGATCCCTCAGACAGAAGGCATTCTGTAAACCTCTCATAAATGCCTCCGAGACGGGCCCACAAACCGAGCCAGCTCTCCTGATATACTGAGGGCTTTGGCTGAAATGTTTTCCAATATCCTGTTATAAATTCGAGTTCTTCAGGAGTTAGGCTGGGAAATCTTTTCTCGATATCGTGCAGATCACTCAGGTTCTGAAACAGAAGCGTGTGGTCAACCAGATATTTTTCCATCTCCTCGAAATCCGAAAGAAGCAGGGTGCCCCAGCCGGCAAACCTGCTGAAACTGCCTTCGCTGCCTGACAGAGCTACAACCGACTGATACAGAACCCACAGAGCTCTCATCGGCTCGACTTTTTTCAAGCCAGCAACATGCACCATCCAGTCATCCATGCTGTAGAGATCGGATGACCAGACCGGCTTGCCTGCTACCAAAGGCAGATGCCTGAGGAATTCCCTCCCGGATCTTCTGTTTGGAAAAATGAGACAATACTGTGACAAATCTCCCTTCGAACGATGGTAGAGGTCACCTGCAACCAGGGATAGAAAAGAATGGTTCAACTGATCAGCATATGATCAAATGTAATCTTTTTCGTGCGAAGGCCGAACCGAAAGGAAGCTTAGTTGTTACAGATTGAATAAATGCGTTTGGGCCAAATATCCTTATATTTGGGTCCATCCCTAATGTTTAGGCTTACATGAAGAAGTTTTCATTTCTGGGCCAGGCGGATCCGGCAACAATCGATGACCTCTATAGCGGTTATCTTAAGGATCCGTTATCGGTTGACGAAAGCTGGAGGCGCTTTTTTGAGGGGTTTGAATTTGCAAGAGGTCATTTCAAAGACCAGCTGGTTGATGAGGATTACATCGACAAAGAGTTTAAGGTCATTGGACTTATCAACTGGTATCGTAAGCGTGGTCATCTCTTCACCCAGACCAATCCAGTCAGGAAGAGGCGCAAGTACTACCCTACCCTTGACATCGAAAACTATGGGCTGTCTGAGGGGGATCTTGACACCAGATTTCAGGCGGGAAAGCAGATCGGGATCGGCCAGGCGTCTCTTAGGGATATTGAGAGCCACCTGAAGGAGACCTATTGTCAGAGCGTTGGGGCCGAATTCATGTTTATTCGGAACCAGGTGATTCTCGACTGGCTACAGTCGAAAATGGAAGGTTCGAAAAACAGGGCATCCTACACTGCAGAACAGAAGCGCCATTTCTACCATCACCTGAACCTGGCAGTTGGCTTTGAGAAATTCATTCACAAGAAATTCGTCGGGCAGAAAAGGTTTTCTCTCGAGGGAGCGGAGGCTTTGATTCCTGCACTCGACTGGGTTATTGAGAAGGGAGCGGAACTGGGAATCCGGGAGTTTGTAATCGGAATGGCCCACAGGGGCAGGCTGAACGTGCTTACCAACATCCTGAAGAAACCTTACCGCGAGATATTCAGCGAATTCAGTGCCCAGGAACTTGATGAAGGCATTGCTCTTGGAGATGTTAAATATCACTTAGGTCACGACCAGGTCATTGAGAC
>CAYGOU010000458.1:0-1948 GCA_964351455.1 uncultured Porphyromonadaceae bacterium | reverse complement strand
GGGTGAGGGTTCTCTCTGAAATCAATCGCAGCAGGATTGTGACCGGGGACCTGAATCTTTTGATCAGTGAACTGGAAATTCTGAGGAACGGATTGACCTCAGACAGCCTGGTGGCGTTTAGTATGAAGGACAATCTGGACAAAACTGAGCGGTTTCTTCGTCAAGCCGGTGAATTGAAATTGACCGTTTTTAACTATCGCGTTGATCTTGAGATGGCAGCCAGCAAACTGTCAGCTGATGTGCCTGTGAATTTTGCTGACAGCCTGCTTTCTGTAATCAGAAGCTCCTATTCGGGTCAGTTTATTGCCCATCTGGATTCACTCGACCTTCTGCGAGTGATCTACCGTTCTCTTTCAGATGAGCTGACAACTTACTTTGAAGGGCCAAAGTCTCACGCAAGAAACAACCCACACCTTGACTCTCTTTTCGCATTGCATGAAACCTTAATGTTGAAGCTTGTCGACCTGCAAGGTGCACATGATACAGATTGGCGGAGATACCGTGATCAGGCTCTAGGCGTTGGTCTTGTGGCTGAGATCGAGAGTGCCCATCAGAAGTTTGCTGATGCCACCAATGAGTTGGGGGATTCTCTGGCTATGACCCGGCAAGAAATTGAAAAGCTTAGGGAAAGGGTTGCAAAGCCCGGTATTTTGACCTCCCGGACCTTAATCTGGACAGGAACCATTATCCTTTTGTTTCTGCTTTTGATGACCCTTGTAAGGATGATCATCAGGTATCGCATGACTGGTCATATCATGAAGGAAGGTACCTCGGGGAGGATTGAAAGTATTACGGGCCGATCAACAGTCACTGGCGGAAATGCATCAGACGGACTGATGGATTCGGCGGCTTACCATGAGTATTTTTCTGTGGTTTTTACCGAGAGCATACCTGAATCGGTCATCGGTAAAGTGAATATTCATACCACTGCCATAAAAGCGGTTTACCAATTGGTTCAGGGAGCACTATTCAAAAAAGCCCCCCATGATTTCGGTGGATACCTGCTGGGTAGTTACTACAGGATGCATTCAAAGGAAATGAGCAGGTTTGAGTTATTCATTGATAAAGTGGTGCCATCAGCCTCGCTACGTCAGGAGAATACCAACGAAGTTACTGAGCGGATCGACCTGGTTGATGAGATGGACGAGGTGGTGCGGCAAAACAAGAAGCATTTGCTCCTGGGCTGGTTTGCACCAACATCGGATGCTGCTTTGGCTCTGGAAAATGGACTTGGTAAACTACACAGGACATTTTTCAGGGAAAAGTGGCAGGTCGGCCTCCTGATCAATCCTGGTACCCATGATATACAATCTGCAATTTTTCTAAGGCGAAAAAGTGGCTTTTTTGAGACCTACCCAGATCCTGCGTCCATCCTGAATTGGGATAAACTGTATGAATACGCCGTCAATCCACCACGTGTAAAGGTGGTCGAAACCAGTACACCCATCATCGACTCGAAGGGATATCCTGTTCTGCAATTGAGAACGGGGTGGTGTGATTCTGTCGTTGAAAGCCTGAGCTTTGCACATCAAGTGGTGTCAGAAATTGAGCATTCATCAACCCAGCAGGCGAATCTGAATGAAGCCTTTTCTGTTTTGGGCTTTCTTTACGGAACCATTCATGCTGATGATTCGAAGCAGACCGCAGGATTGGATTGCCACCTGGTCATCACTCGCTTCATCGACTCAAGGAATGGGTCAACTCCCAGAGAAATTCCTGATTATCAACTTTTGGGTTGGTGGGGTTATGGGAATGCTGAAATCCAGGATTACCTGCCAGAGGCAATCCCATATCATGAGAAGTATTTCAGGGAATCCCATCAACTGTTTGCACTCCACAATTCGGCAAGTGGCGAAATCCGGGTCTTCTCCAGAAAGAATAACCTGGAGATGAACAACAGCATCATTGAGACAGAGGAGTTCAATTTCAGGCAATTAAACAAGCCTTA
>CAYGOU010000457.1:0-1951 GCA_964351455.1 uncultured Porphyromonadaceae bacterium | reverse complement strand
GGAAGTTACGACCATGTTGTCGTTCATGGTCAGATTGAAATAGAGATCATTGGCTTCATTGAACAGGGTGAAGAAATGGTCTCCCCGGCAGATCACGATATCATCGGGCAGCAGTTCCTCCAGTTTTTCCTTCAGTCGCACAATATTTTCAGGCCCCATTTCCCAGGAAACACCCTGAGCCGCAAGAAACATAGGTTTTGAACCATCAAAGTCCCTGATCTTCTTCTCCCACCGCACATAAATATCCTCAATCTTGCTGGCATAACAGGGATGGTTGGGAATGAATGCAAGCTTTTCCTGTTTGATCACAGTCTGGAAGGGAGCCGAACGTTCCCAGTCCTGACGTGTGACTCCATAGAGGTACCTGCACTGGGTGGTATAGATATCCATTTGATCCTCGCTGATTTCATCCCAGATGGTAATGATGCGCAATCCGCTTTTTTCGAGATATTGCTGGGTAAGCCGGGTGTAGGCATTCATGAGTTCCGGATCGGTTACATTCCAGACTTCGTTGTGTGCATCATAGATCAGGGCATAACCCAGTCCGGACGGCCCTGAGGCGAAGAAATCATTCTGCGTGGCCGTGGCGTAATAGTAGTTGAGCAACCCAGGTCCCATATCGACCAATCCCGGACTTACCGTCCAGTTGATGGGCACCACGCCCCGGTTTTCATTGTCCCAGAGCATCGACATGGCATGCTGGCAGTATTGAACATTATCTCCATCGCTCAGGAAAATGGCCAGGTATACCTTGTTCTCCAGTTTGGGTTTTTTCGGCACTGCCGGTATCCGGATAATGTTGGACATTCCTGCATATACCGTTGTGTTTTCATAAAAATCGGCAGGTATGGTGGAAATACCATACTGGGTTCCGATGCCAATCCCGGAGCGTTCTTCCGCCCACCAGCCGATTATAATGCTTTCACCGGCCTTCATGTCTTCCAGAAATTTCCGCAGTACTGTTTCCTCCTCCGCTTTCCGGGGATCCAGCCAAATGAGGGCCGAGCCCGATGCAATGCCAATATCCCGGATATAGCCCGACAACCTCGGATTCAGGCTTACCAGCAATCGTTTGGTACATTGTTCCCAGTAGTTGTCGTACAAATATTGGTAAATATCTGGAGGAGTCGTATAGGGAAGGTTGGAAATATCCTCCATAATCTGAAAGTTGATTCCGTTGGCCTTCAGGGAGTCCCAGTCGGAAATTGCCACAGGAAGGGCATGCTTTAGTCCTCCGATAGTGGTAGCCAGGTTCAGGTAATGGTTGCTTTTCGTCCGGTCGTACAGTATGATGCCTGACACCTCGTTCTGGTACTTCCTCAACAGACTCCATTTATCGGTAGCTTCCCTGACTGTCAGTCCAAGGTTGTCTGGCCATTTGTAATTCCCTTCCCGAACCTGGTCGAACAAGATAATCCGAGGTTTTGTCTTATTTACAAGTCCCTGTAACGATGCGTAAATCGCTTTTTCGGATGGGGAGAGCGACAGTGCGCGCATATCCAGACCGTCGAGTACCCCGGCGGGCTGTGCAAATTGTGGCAGTGCCTGGCCTGCTGGCCATAGGATACCTTGGTCAGGTGAAGGATACTGCGTGTATCCGATATGCTTGTTTTGAACCTTACCGCACGCTGCCAGCATAGTTATGCATGCGATGAGGAGCGTCAGAGAAAGGTATCGCAGACCGATTCGTTCTGGGCTGATTCTACCCGCATCCTGACAAGAGCTTTTCCGATTGTCTGAAATGAACTGTTGCATATATATGACAGGTTTAAGTTGATTTAAAATGATTCATTGGACAATGAATACGGAAAGTCACTCTTGTCAGTTCCGCGTGATGTATTCGGTTGATCGCCCATCTCAAACTTCAGGGTTCCACCCTTCACAATATCCTGATAACGGATAAAGTTTTTGGTGTAGTTGCTGCCATTGAGGCTGGCCGACTGGATATATA
>CAYGOU010000456.1:0-1958 GCA_964351455.1 uncultured Porphyromonadaceae bacterium | reverse complement strand
TCTCTATATTGTTGCGCACGCAGTTGTTTGCGGAGACTAGGATACAATTTTGTTGATTACGCAGGGAAGAATACCCCCGGTGGCCGGATCAATCCGGTGGCCGGGGGTAACTTTTTCAGCCAGCCTCATTTTCTTGGCCTGAGGTTTTGTACAAACTCATTGCACAAAGAGAGCATCCGTTCTTCTCGGTTGTGGTCAGAATCATCCAGCCGGTTCAGTTCGCGTATGAACTGACTTCCCACAATGGCGCCGTTGGCATGCTGGCAGGCCCATTCGAAGGTTTCGCGGTTGTGGATCCCGAAGCCGATGAGGGTGGGGGGGGGGAAGTGGTTTAAGTGGTTTAAGTGGTTTAAGTGGTTAAAGTGGTTAAAGTTGAGCGAAGCGAAATCCCGATAGCGGAGCGTATCGGGATGGTTATCCTGAATAGAGTTGGGGGTGTTGCCGGTGGTTGAGGAGGAGGAGAGAATGTAGAGGAACCCTTTGCTGAGGGAAGCCAGGTAGGCGACTCTTTCAGGCGGTGTATCCGGCGATACCAGGCATATGAAATGGAGTCCGGCGTTTTCGAAGAGATTCTTGTATTTCGATTCATAGATCTCCGGAGGAAGATCGGGAATGATCACACCTGAAACACCGGCAGACAGACAACGGCCGACGAAACGCTCTATTCCGTATTGGTAAAACGAATTGTAATATCCCATGAGGATGATGGGGATCTTCACTTCTTTGGCAACTGCCTCAAGTTGTTCGAAAAGCAGGTCGGGATTCATGCCGTTGAGCAGAGCCTGATGACTGCTTTGCTGTATAACGGGACCATCGGCTACCGGATCGGAGAATGGAATGCCGATTTCAATCAGATCGGCCCCGGATTTTTCGAGTGACCTTATGATCAGGGGGGTATCACCCGCCTTAGGGTAGCCAGCCGTGAAGTAGATGTTCAGGACGCTTTCCCTCTTTTTCGTAAAGAGCAGGTCAATTTTATTCATTTTCAAGATGTTGGATGTAAGTGGCCATGTCCTTGTCACCTCTGCCGCTGAGGATGATCACCAGATCCTGGTGAGGCTCCCATTTCAGCAATGGCAAAACGGCCAGAGCGTGGGCGGTTTCGAGAGCGGGAATGATGCCTTCAAGCCTCGATAGTTCCAATGCTGCCGCAAGGGCCTGCTGGTCGGTAACGCTGTAGTATTCACACCGGCCCGTCCTGAACAGATGTGCATGCTGCGGACCCACACCCGGGTAATCCAGGCCTGCCGAGATCGAATAGGGTTCTGTGATCTGTCCATATTTGTCCTGCATCACGATCGACTTGCTGCCATGAAGGATGCCGGTTGTTCCGAGTGCCAGTGTAGCTGCCGAATGTCCGCTGTCAACCCCCTTGCCGGCCGCCTCGGCGGCCATCAGTCTCACCGCGGGCTGATCGAGAAAGGCGTAAAAGCCCCCGGCCGCATTGCTGCCTCCACCCACGCAGGCCAGGATTGCATCCGGAAAGCTCCGGCCGGTGTGCTCCCTGAGCTGCACCTGCAGTTCGTAACTGATCACCGCCTGCAGGCGGCTGACCAGGTCGGGGTAGGGGTGAGGTCCGACCACTGATCCGATGATGTAGTGGGTCTCTTCGGGGTGGTTGATCCAATCGCGCATGGCTTCGTTGGTGGCATCCTTGAGGGTTTTATTGCCAGAGTGAACCGGCACCACCTTGGCTCCCAGCATCTTCATCTTGGCCACATTGGGCGCCTGCCGTTCAACATCCGTGGCCCCCATGTATATGACACATTCCAATCCTTTCAGCGCACATACCGTGGCGGTGGCAACCCCGTGCTGTCCGGCTCCTGTTTCAGCTATGATGCGTCTTTTTCCCATCCGCAGGGCAAGCAGCACCTGTCCAACGCAGTTGTTGATCTTGTGCGCCCCGGTGTGGTTCAGGTCTTCGCGCTTGAGATAGATGGTTGTGCCATATTTTTCAG
>CAYGOU010000455.1:0-1966 GCA_964351455.1 uncultured Porphyromonadaceae bacterium | reverse complement strand
ATTCTTTGAGAAACAACCGATTACTTCAAGAGCAGTGGATAATTCTGCTCTACGTTCGAAGGGAAACTGGAGCTCGTTTTATTTGCCAATACAAAACTGCAGAGAAAAGAATCTAAATCACCTGCAAAGCCATACGGATCCATTCCTCAACCGAAGCATCAGCAGCGATTACCTGATCGACTCTGGAGATAGCTTTAAGAACCTGCTTATCATTATACCCTAACGTCATCATGGCCGCAAAGGCCTCATCCCGTTGAGAAGAGCCATTCGCGGAGCTTTTGAGCGCGACCGCAGCAGGGACGGAAGAGGAATAGATACCTAGTTTACCTTTGAGTTCAACGACAAGACGTTGAGCGGTCTTTGCCCCCACGCCCGGTATTTTCTCCAGACGAGATGAATCAGCAGTGTTGACGCTTGTCACAAGATTCTCAACTGATACTCCGGAGAGAATGCTAAGTGCAACCTTAGGACCAATTTTACTGATTGCTATGAGCTGGCGAAAAATTTCCCGTTCCGTTTTGGAGAAGAAGCCGTACAGTTTGACTACATCTTCCCGCACATAATAATGAATATACAGTTTGACTTCTTTGCCGGGTTCAGGCAGTTTCTCATATGTGCAAAGAGGTATACTTACCGAATACCCCACCCCTGATGTTTCCACTGCAACATGGGCTATTTCTTTGTCGGAAAGAACGCCACGGATATATTCGATCATTTACTCACCTCAACAGTGGTCGTTTTCTTTTTGACAGACAGCGGCAAGAGCTGTTTGAATTTTGAGCAGTGGAATTCACATAATGCAATCGCCAGAGCATCATAGGCATCGGAACGCGTATGGGTACTGGGTGGAGAAAGAAGCATTTTCACCATATATTGCACCTGCACCTTATCGGCATTGCCGTTTCCAGTAACGGATTTTTTTATCTCTCTTGGGGCATACTCACTTACCTGAGCACCATGCTTAGCCGCTGCCAGCATAGCCACCCCACGGGCATGCCCAAGTACAAGGGTAGTGTGGATGTTCTTACCATAAAAAGCCTTCTCAATGCACACTCTTTGAGGAGCATACAGAAACAGTTTTTCACATAACCCATCGTAAATGAGTTTCAACCGCTCACAAAGGGGGCTTGTCGAATCGGTAATCAGCACACCGGAATCAACCCAGGACACAGAATTATTGATCACTTTGATCACTCCGTAACCAGTCGCGGCCGTTCCAGGATCAATACCGAAAATAATCACGTAAAACATCTCTCTTATGTAGAGGGGAGTTGTAACGCTCCCGCCCGGGACGAACACTTATTTCAACTTTTCAAGCTCTTCATCACTGATGTCAAAACCCCCGTATACATTCTGCGTATCATCCAGATCGTCAAGGAAGTCGATAAGTTTGAGTATTTTGGCGGCAGTTTCGCCTTCCACTTTTACCGGAGTCTCGGCTAATTTGGTGATTTCGGCCGAAGACGGCTCGACATTAGCCTTGACAAGAGTATCCCTTACGCTTTCGAATGCCTCGGGAGGAGTACTAATCTCAAACTCATCACCCAGGAGCACCATATCCTCTGCTCCCGCCTCAAGAACAAGCTCCATCAATGCATCTTCAGCCATAGCCTGCTTGGGAACACTGATAATGCCCTTTGATTTGAACATCCAGGCAACGGAATTGGCCTGGCCCAGATTCCCTCCAAATTTTGTGAGGGCATGACGAACCTCCGCGACTGTGCGGTTCCTGTTATCGGTCATGGTGTCGATCATGATGGCAATGCCACCCGGGCCATACCCTTCAAATGTGATCTCCTCATAAGAGACACCCTCAAGCTGACCACTACCCTTTAAAATAGCCGAGTCTACATTTTTATTTGGCATATTGGCAGCCCTGGCAGATGAAACAGCCGAGCGCAGACGAGGATTTGAATCAGGATCAGCCCCACCCAACCTTGCGGCAATAGTGATCTCCCTGATCAAT
>CAYGOU010000454.1:0-1970 GCA_964351455.1 uncultured Porphyromonadaceae bacterium | reverse complement strand
TGTCAGGGCTGCATCGGTAAAGACCATCTCTTCGGTATAGGAAGTAGAAGGAACGATATCCATAAAGTCTGAACAGGAATTGAAGACAATCATTAAAGCCAAAACGATTGCAGCTGTTAGTTGTTTTATATTTTTCATAATTGCTTAATTTTAGAATGTTACAGAAACACCTACATTCCAGATACGACGTTGCGGATATTCACGACCGGTATCATTGGCTTCCGGATCCTGCACCTTCACATTGTCTATCGTGAAGATGTTGGAACCATTCACATAGAGACGCAGATCCTGGATCCCTACATTCCGGATAGACGGGAAGTTGAAGGTATAACCCACTTCCATACTTTTCAAACGCAGATAATCTGTTTTGAACTGATAGTAAGTGTTTTTCTGGTCAGTACCCTGTTTCGCCCAATATTCATTTTCCCGGTTATAGGCACGTGGATGCTCTACCATTGGGTTTTCCTCAGTCCAACGATTGTCGTACATAAACTTGTAATAGTTTCCCGCTTCACCGGCTCTCTCCCGCCAGATATAGGTGATACCACCCATGGCACCCTGAAACAGAGCTCTCAGGTCGAAATTGTTCCAACGAATTCCCATGGTCGTACCAAATACAAAAGGAGGCTGTGAGTTTTTGTCTGCACGCACACGGTCGTCGGCATTAATCACATCGTCACCGTTTGTGTCTACAAACTTGATATCACCGGTACGCGCATTTGGCCAATGGGGATAGCTGTCCAGCTCTTCCTGTGTGTTGAACACGCCATCGGCGATGTACCACAACTCGGTATTGACCGGCTTTCCTGTTCTTTTCTGATAATCAGGTATACCGGGTGTCTCATCCCAGAATATCAGTTTATTCTTTGCATAGGTCATGTTAAACGTCACATCATACTCTACCTTCCCGGCCCTGTCGGCCCATGAAACCAACCCTTCAATCCCTTTGTTGGACATCTCACCGATATTCTCACGTGGAAGCGTAATACCTGAGATCTGAGGCAGAGAAGCATTCCTGTAAATCAACATGTTGGTACGTTTCTGGTAGAAGAGATCTGACTCCACGCTTAACCTGTTATCCAGGAATTTGAATTCGAATCCAATGTCATAGGTGGTTCCCACCTCCCAAGTAATATTCGGGTTAGGGGTACGGGTCGGATAGAGTGTCTTCTGGAATGATGAGCCAAACATATACTCGGTACCGAACCCATAGGTATTCAAATATTGAATACTTCGGTCGAGGTTTCCATCGGTATCTACCAGGTAATCATTACCGGTCTCGGAAATGGAACCCCTCAGTTTGAAATAACTGATGAAATCGAGATGCTCCTGCCAGAAGGGTTCTTCGGAAGCGCGCCAGGCGGCAGATACTCCCGGGAAGAACCCATACCGTTTGTTTTTCGGGAAACGGTAGGAGCCGTCGTAACGAAAGACAAACTCAAGCAGGTATTTTTCGAGGTAGTTGTAGTTGGCACGGCCAAAGTAGTTGATACGGCTCTCTTTCCAGGAGTAACCCTCTGTCTCCATATCAGTTACCGATCCGTTATTGATTTCATCCAATGCATCGGAAATAAAGTACTTGCGGGTAGCCCTCACTACGCGCCACTCGTTCTGCTGTGCTTCCACACCTGCCGTAAGTCCGAAATTATGATTTCCCACCGAACCATCGTAATTGGCCACCAAATTGGTCATCCAGTCCGTCTGTTATTCTCTTCTTTCTTCCAGCAGTGGCTGTGAAACACCTTTTAAAGAAGGTGTCAGCGTATGTTCCGGATTGCCATCCCAGGTGTAGAGGGTAAATGGCTTTTCAAATCGTCTCCGGTTATTGAAATATTGGTCATAGGATGCGGTGCCGATCAGGCTTAACCCTTCAACACCGGGCACTTTCAGGGTTGCTTTCAGTGTGTTCTGGATGTAATACGCCTTATAAATATCCTCACCGGTTGCCGGAGTGGCACGCACTACCGGGT
>CAYGOU010000453.1:426-1973 GCA_964351455.1 uncultured Porphyromonadaceae bacterium | reverse complement strand
AGAAGAGCATCAAGGCCTTCCGAGAGTTGTGCGAGAAGTATGAATACAGTCCGAAACAGGTGCTGCCCCACGACAGCTACCTGATCAACCTTGGTAGCCCTGAAAAGGAGATGCTCGAAAAGTCGAGGGGGGCGTTTCTCGATGAGATGCAGCGATGCGAGCAGCTCGGACTCGACCGGCTCAATTTTCATCCCGGCAGCCACCTCACCAAGGTGAGTCCGGAAGAGTGCATGAACATCATCGCCGAATCGGTCAATATTACCCTCGATAAAACCAAAGGAGTGACCGCCGTCTTTGAAATTACAGCAGGACAGGGCAGCAACATGGGACACACCTTTGAGCAGCTCAGGTATATGCTTGACCGGGTTGAGGATAAGTCAAGGGTGGGAGTCTGCATCGACACCGCACATGCCTATTCGGCCGGCTACGACCTCAAAACCCGCGAGGGATTTGAGGAGACCTTCCGAAAATTCGACGAGATCATCGGCTTCAATTACCTCAAGGGAATGCACCTCAACGACTCAAAAAAGGAGTTCGGCTCACGCGTCGACCGCCATGAAAGCCTCGGTTCTGGTAGGCTTGGCAATGATCTGTTTTCATGGATCATGGCTGACCCCCGGTTCAACAACATGCCCCTGATTCTTGAAACTCCCGATGAAGAGCTGTGGCCGCAGGAGATTGCGATGTTGACAAAGCTCGCAAACCAGGTTACCGCATCATAGCCAGCAGATTTTTCACCGGCGTTTCGGGCGTAATTTCACATCCCGCCGAGGTAATCACCCGTCCGTCGCCTTCGGTGTAACACCTCTGAACCGTTTTACGTATAAGGGTTTCATCACCCTCAAGAACCACCGAAACCGGATCGGCGTTGCCGCAAAGCACCTGATTTTTTCCAAGAAGCTTCGCAAAAGGAGCCATATCCCTGACGAGATGATCCACATCCACGATATCTGCGCCGGTAAGGATCATTTGGGGCAGGATGGCCGTCGTATCGCCGCAGATGTGCAGTTTGGCCAGGGCGCCCAGGCTGTGAATATGGTCAACCAGCATCCTTTCCCTTTCAAAAAAGAAACGCTCATAAAGATCGGGACCGATTTGTGAGCAGGCGGCATCTCCCATACCGATGCAGTGGGCACCTGCCTCGACCTGGGCCGTGATGAAATTGATGCTGTTTTGTATCACGATATCGAGTAACTTTTCTACCTTTTCTTGTTCGGTCAGCAAATCGATGCAAGCATTGGTGAGTCCGCGTAAAACCGCCAGCATGGCCATGGGGCCCTCTATCCAGCCCACAATGAACAGCCGGTCACCCACCCGCTTTGAAAACTCCTCCACCTCGCGGATTCTGTTCATCTGTCTGAATGACTGGCTCATCTCAGGCACCCTGAGCATTGAAAGATCATCCAGATCTGGCAACAGGGGCAGCAGCGACTTTGGCAGGTCATTCTCAGGATACTCGATCTGCAGTCCGAATGCATCGCCCTCCGTATAGGGATCCGACATGGTGGTGACCCAGTCGAGTCCGAGTTCATCGGCACACCGGATCA
>CAYGOU010000453.1:0-416 GCA_964351455.1 uncultured Porphyromonadaceae bacterium | reverse complement strand
ACATCGGATCATGGCCTCACACTTGGTGTGCGGATCGAGGCAAAAATCCCGGTACCCGAAACCCGCGTACTGAGCGGCAAAACGCATGATGATCGGATGAAACGGCGGCCGGTCAACGGGTATGCCGGCGATAAACGAGCGGGTACGGTCAAGGGAATTCATCATATAGAGTCTGAAGTTTTCGGTTACCGGATTTAAGTTAAATTGCGGAGGTGCCTTAAAGGTAAGAAATTGCAAAATAGAGACGTCGGGGGACCCTCCCCCTGACCCCCTCCCTTTGCAAGGGGAGGGGGAATACCTTAATGCTTTCTTAGTGATAATGTTCTGTGGCTTTGAGTGGTGGAATGAGTGCCAGAACCGGCTATAGAAAGGATGGCTTGTTCAATTTTTTGAAGAACTGCAGCAATATCGGCTAG
>CAYGOU010000452.1:0-1984 GCA_964351455.1 uncultured Porphyromonadaceae bacterium | reverse complement strand
GGGATAAATGAACTGGGTGAACTGACGCATGAAGATTTTCTGTCCTATCATCTTGACAGTATTCTCAGACTGCCCCTTGTTAACCGGGATGCCATTAAAAACAGGCAATTTAAGGTTGTGGTTGATGCTGTCAATTCGGTTGGAGGTATTGCCGTTCCGCAATTGTTGCAAAGGCTTGGGGTAGCAGACGTGGTGTTGATTAACGGTGTGCCTGACGGCAGGTTTGCCCACAACCCCGAGCCATTACCTGAGCACCTTGTTGAACTGTCGGGCAGGGTGACCGGGGAGAAGGCCCATCTGGGGATCGCGGTTGATCCGGACGTTGACAGGCTTGCAATGGTATGCGAAGACGGATTGATGTTCGGAGAAGAATATACCCTGGTTGCCGTTGCGGATTACTTTCTTAAGAGCCAGCAGGGACATTCGGTTTCGAACCTTTCTTCCTCAAGGGCTCTCAGCATGGTGGCTGCCAGGCATGGCTGCACCTCTTCGGCCTCTCCGGTCGGAGAGGTACATGTGGTTTCAGAGATGAAGAGAACAGGGGCCATCATAGGGGGAGAGGGAAATGGAGGTATCATTGTACCGGGACTTCACTATGGAAGGGATGCCCTTGCAGGGATAGCCCTTTTTCTGAGCCATCTGGCCACCAGTGGGATGCGTATGTCAGAGCTGCGCGCTCAATACCCCTCACTGGTGATGGATAAAGTAAAGATAACCCTTAACCCCGAAACCGATATCGACCGGATTCTTGATCAACTGGCCAGCCGGTATCATTCAAGAAATCCAAACACCTCGGATGGCGTCAAGGTGGATTTTGAGGAGAGTTGGTTTCATGTCAGAAAAAGCAATACTGAGCCGATCATCCGGGTTTATACCGAAGCACCGGATGAGCATACGAGCAAAAACCTATCGGCTTCTGTAACACGCGAGATTCTTGAGCTTGTTAAGATTTGTTAAAGATTGCTAATTAACCTTTCCTTAGTGCCAGCGGGCGGATTACTCGCTGTATGTTTGCATAACGAAGTGGTTTTCTTACCCAAAGTATAATTTGTCGATTTATCATGAAGAAACGTTGGATTTATGCAATCGTTCTGCTGGGCGTGTTATTGGCCGTGGTAATTTATAGTTCAACCCGTAAAGAAAAGGTGGTTGATATCATCGTCAAGGTTGAGCAGGGAAAGTTTGATGTTACGGTTAGCACAACAGGGGAGCTCCAGGCTCTTAATTCGGTTGATATTCGGGGACCTGAAGACCTGAGGGAGGCCCGTGTACACAATGTAAAAATCGTTGACCTGGTTCCGGAAGGAACGGTTGTAAGGGGTGGAGATTATGTGGCAACCCTTGACCGGACCGAGGCCACAAACGCCCTTCAGAGTTATGAGGACCAGATTGAACGGGACGAAGCCACGCTGAGGCAAACCCAGCTTGATACCACGATGTCATTGCGAGACTACCGCAACCAGATCAAGGATCTTGAATATGCCCTGGAGGAGAGGCAGATCGTGCTGGAACAATCCCAGTATGAACCTCCGGCTACCATCCGCCAGGCTGAGATGAACCTTGATAAAGCCAAAAGGGCTTATGAACAGGCCGTCAGGAATTATGATCTGAAAAAGGAGCAGGCGCAGGCCGCCATGGTCAAGGCTGAAATTGCCCTGAAGAGGCAGTATGATCAGCGGAATAAACTGCTTCAGGTGCTTAATCAGTTTGTGATTCAAGCGCCTCAGGATGGGATGGTTATTTATAAGAAAGAGTGGGGTGGTGCCAAGCGAAAGGTTGGCTCTCAGGTTTCGGCCTGGGACCCCGTAGTGGCAACCCTGCCAGACCTTACCAAAATGATTTCCCGAACCTATGTCAACGAGATCGATATCAGCAAGATCAAGCTCAGCCAGTCGGTGACTTTAGGGGTGGACGCGTTTCCCGACCGCCAGTACACCGGTACCGTAACTGAGGTGGCCAACGTGGGAGAGCAGCTTCCCAATTC
>CAYGOU010000451.1:0-1985 GCA_964351455.1 uncultured Porphyromonadaceae bacterium | reverse complement strand
CAAGAGAAAAGACCTGCTCTTTGAGAATGTCATTTTCATGGACAAGCGAGATCTGTTTTGAGGCATTCCGGATTAGATGGGTAAGGTAATCCGGATCAAAGGGTTTGGTGACATAGTCATAAGCCCCGTCTTTGAGAGCCTGAACAGCGGTGTTCACAGTGGCGAATGCCGTCATGACAATTACGATGACCTCTTTCTTCAGCAGTTTGATCCTGCGCAGCATTTCAAGTCCGTCCATTCCCGGCATCTTAATGTCGGCAAGAACGATGTCAAATTGCTCATTCTCCAGGATTGTAAGGGCCTGCTTTGCATGCTCGGCGCATTCAACCCGGTAGCCATCCTCGATAAACCAGTTGTACAGTGAGTCACGTACCGACTGTTCATCGTCGACGATCAGAATGGAAATCTGCTTTCCCATGTTACTCCTCCTGTGGTTTGATGATCGGGAACTTCAACGAAAGGGTGGTTCCCTTGCCCGGTTCTGAGCTTACTTCAATTTTACCCTGGTGACTTTGTACAATGCCGTGCACAATTGCCAGTCCGAGACCGATCCCGGCACCGTTTTGCTTGGTGGTAAAGAATGGTTCAAAAATGTGCGGTATGTCCTCCGGGTTGATACCGGAGCCATTGTCTTCGATATCTACCTGAATATGGTTAGAATCCGGATTCTTTGTACGTATGGTAATCTCTCCGTTATCGGATACTGCCTCTGAGGCATTGACCAGGATTGCCATAACAGATTGCTTTATTTGATTGGGACTACAGCGGATCATGAACCGATCTGCCCTGAAATCCTTGATGAGGGATATATTGGCCAGCTCAATCTGGTGATGAACCAGCTGGCAGGTATCATCCAGCAGATCATGCATGCTTTTGGGTTCAAATTCATCGAGATCCTGTCTCGAAAAATCGAGCAATCCTCTGACAATATCCCCGCATCGTTTGGTCTCATCCTCAATGAGTTTCAGATGCTTCAGCATCGACTCCCTCTTCTCATCATGTCCATCCATGCTGTTGAGCTTCTTCTGCACAAGCTTGGTATAAACCAGAATCCCTGAAAGGGGATTGTTCAGCTCATGGGCAACCGAGGATGAGAGTTTACCGAGAGAGGCCTTACGTTCGATGTTGATAAGTTCATTCTGGATCTCACCAAGTTCTTCAGACTTCTTCTGAACCTTGTATTCGAGCTGACTTGACCAGTTCTGCAGCTCGGTATTGGCTGATTCAAGGTTGTCCATCATCTGGTTAAATGCCAATGAAAGCATCCTGACATCATCAAGTTGATCTTCGTTGACATCAAGCCGTACCGATTTGTCACCGGTGGATATTGCCTTGCTGGCCTTTATGACATCATTCAGAGGTCGTTGGATCTTCCGTCGTGTGAAGAGAATCAGGAATGACGCAATAAAAAGGGTAATAAAGGCAGAAAGGATAAAAAATTCACGGGTCGACTTCTCTACAGCGGCGTCGAGGGAACCCAGCGGAAGCTTGATGATCAGTGAACCAAGAACCTCATCCTGCTCGCTGTGGGCATGGCAGGCTGTGTTGAGATAACAGGATGGTTCATTCAGGATTGGTGACCGGATCATCATATGCCTCGAATCACTGTTTGGCAGATTCATTTCGCATTCGCTGTTGACCCTGATGATCCGGTATGCCTTCTCCTTTTCAGGGAACATCAGCTTGAGGTTTCCGTGGCACTCCTTGCAATTCGGGTTGATGTGACCCTCACTTTCTGCAGAGAAGGATGCATAGGCCAGGTTGTCATCCTGATCATACATACTGGCATCATCAATACCGGGCATGGTATTGATGATGTCAAGGGTATTCTGCAGAGAGGTTTTGTCGTTTTCAAGCATAGAATGGTAAAGGGCACCCTCCACGATAGAACCGATGTTGTTGCCGTTTTGCTGGATGACCGTTCGTATGTAAACATCCTTAACGGTTTGAAAAATGACGCTATAAGAGACCAGAAGAAAGACCGA
>CAYGOU010000450.1:0-1990 GCA_964351455.1 uncultured Porphyromonadaceae bacterium | reverse complement strand
TTTGTTCTCATGTGATTGGATTTAGGGTTAAATAGTATGGATTAGGTTATATATGATAGTTTGAAAATCGGTTCCCGTCCCATAAGCAAGGTACAAATTCCATGGTATGTTGTATTATAAGTTACCAATTTTTTTCTCGGCAAATCCAAAACCAGACCTGCCGGAAAGTCCTGTTTTATTAATAGTATATTGAACAGGAGAAGGTTTTTCACCGGCAGAAGCATCATAAGATTTCAGTTCCTCCAATGATTCATGAAGAGCATAACAGGCATCCTTGTAGTCTATTCCGCATATATCGGAAATAAGTCTTATTCCCCTGTCTTTCAACTTCTTGTTGGTTACATCAACCCAACTCATCCAGTTACCCAGCACCCTTCCCATTAAAACCATTGTTCCGGTTGAAACCGTATTCAGGACAAGTTTTACTGCCAGCCGGTCCATCAGGTTGAACACCGAATGCTGTGGCGAACAGGAGATCTTGTAGCTGGCAGCTTCATTGCATGTTCCTATTATCAGTGCAGCCCTGTTCTGAAATTTTTCTGCAGCCTCGTTGAAGGCAGCCTGATAATTTTCAAATTCAGGCCTTGATAACTCAATGCGACTGATAACATTAACGGCAACGTTAGGCTTTCTTGAGATACGCGAACTATCCTCTTCATTGCCAATCTGAAATTTCAGTATTTGTGATATATCAATAAGAGGCGGGTCTGATATCAGAGCCTGCGGAGCATTCATCTTTATGTATAGCTCCCCATCCCACTCAAGGCATCTCGGGGAACGTCCTAAAACATTCGCCCAGGCTTCAGTAGTTGGCAGCAGAGGATTCTTTACAAAAGCCCAGGAGGGCGGAGATACAGTGTCGTCATATTTTCTGAAAGGCGGGAGCATGAATGTCGGAGACCGCTCGGTAGTGTCAGTGAAAATATCCAGCATTAAGGAGTTACCGTAATATGTTACAAGCCCTTGCTGCCGATAGGTGTTGTGTTCCATCCGGGTGTACTCACCGATTGTCTCAGTGTTCTGTTCAGAAAGAAGCTCACTGAGCATCGCATTATAAGCCTCAGCATAGTCTGTCTCTCTTATGTTAAGCAATTCCAGTTCTTCCTCGGAAAGCAGCTCCCTGAAATAACCGCCCAGAATTGATTCCAGTGCAGCACCGGCAATAAGCTGTTCTGAGGTAGTTGCCTGCATTCTTGTAGAACCCGCAATTGCCATTGGTCCGCAGAACAGGTCAAGAACAGTAACTCTCGGATCTTCGATAGCCTTTCTGGAGCGCTCAATATATTGGCAGAGAACGTCGGCGGGGTTATTGAACATAAGGAATACGGCAGCTCCACGGTCAGCAGCTTCAGCCAGGGTTCCCAGAACCGACGAGGTCTCGCCTCCCTCTGTTATTGCGACGAGCATGTCTCCCTCAGTAACGTCCAGCTCCCTGGCCTGCTGCCTGCCAAATTCCTGGTAGTCCTCGAAATACTCCACAGCCCTGATGAGTGCATAATCGCCACCAGTCATTATGCTGAACACAGAGTTCTCAACATGTTTTACCTTCTCATATATAACCGGGTGATCTTGCCGCAGGTCCCTGAAGAAGCATCTCCATAATGATTCCAGCAGGATACTTAACCGGCCTGTAGCGCCGCAACCCGAAAAAATTATCTTCTTCCCCCCCGATATTGCCTTCACTCCTGCCTTCACGAGACTGTCATACTCCTTGCTCATGAAAATCCTTTGTGCCATGGGATAAATATCCTGATCTACAGACAAAAGAGCTTTCACTCCCTCGCTGGTGCTTTCGGCGAAAATCCGGTCAAGGTTGCGGGTCTTTGGATTGGCCTGCTCTGTAGGCAGCATGCCAAGATGAAACTGCGTCTCATTATTCAGGAAGTGTTCAGCTTCCAGATGTGCTTTATTTTGCATTAATAATTCTCTTAGTGTAAAACTGAAAAGTATTGGATCTGATGTCAGAACAGAATTTATCAGGTTGTCTTAT
>CAYGOU010000449.1:0-1994 GCA_964351455.1 uncultured Porphyromonadaceae bacterium | reverse complement strand
GTTGTAGGTGACCGGTATTGGTTCATGGTCGCAAGATACAGGAAAGCAGTAGCCGGAAGTACAAAACGCCCAAGATAGCTTTAGACTACATTATAAATCCTATTGGTATTATTCAGAGTTTAAGTTTCAAAAGCTGATTTCAACCTCTGTCGGGTTTTGGTGAGATTCCTGCTTTCGCAGGAATGATGGAATTGGCAAGCAGGAATGATGGAATTGGCAGGCAGGAATGATGAAATTGGCAGGCAGGAATGATGGAATTGGCAGGCAGGAATGATGGAATTGGTAGGTAGTTACGATTCTTCACTTCGTTCATAATGACATAAATGATCGGGACTCTATCCTTCGTGTCATCCTAAGAGTCATCGAAGAATCTTGATTTTGTACGAAGCTATACTCGGTTAAACTCCGAACAAATGACGACAACTGATGTTTTTGGTTTCTGCAATTTGTCTGTCACCGCTTCTGTTAAAACATCAGCTTGCGGCTAATCGTACCATGATCAGAGGAAATCCGCAACATATAGATACCTTCGCTTAAATTATCAGTGCCCAGCTTACTTATTCCTTTGCCAAGTTCTTTGTTGTGTTCACTAATCAACTTACCGGATACATCATAAAGGGAGATGGTAGCAGTGAAAGATTCCGGACTGTAAATTATAATATCACTCCCCTGCCTGTAAACCTTCAGATCATTTGCTATGCTTGTAATGATTGTTGTTGTAAGACCAGTCTCAACGATATTGGAATCAGTGATATTCGTATGATCTTCCTTTAGGTTATCTTCATCCCAATTTGAATCAATATGACGTGAAGGCAAAAATGTAAGGTAGAAGCGGTCTTTGAACACGCCTTTATCGCTGTGGAATTTATATTCAGGGCTTATCATCAGATTTGTGGCGGTATTCAGATAATTGTCAACCAGCATTATGCCGTCACCAAAATGGAGGTTTTCCATATTGGCAACCTTAAAGGTATGCGTACCTGCCGTGCCTATATCCAGTCCAAGCAGTACCGTTACTTCATGGTCTGCGCGAGGCAAAGCCTGAATGGCGTAATCTTCTCCTTTTAAAAGGGAGTAAAGGGCAATTTTAGGATTTCCTTTCAGTTTTCTGGCATCCCATAAATGATCAAGACCGAAAGTAGCTTCATTGGTGAAACCGATCAGGATTTCATTGTATAGTTTATCAGGGTTTGTTATGCCTAGACTGAATCTTCCGATAGGATCAGGATCAGGAATAAAAAACTGATTGCTTGTATTTCTAACCCTCTGGTTTTGATTAAAAGCGACATCACCTGTCATACTACTTTTTGCTTTGATAAAGAACCCCTGCCCCATGGCTATTACTCCGCTGGGAGTGGCTCCACCTGATACAGGGCGGGTGATGCTGTCATGAGGACCCGGAGAACCTCCTAAACGGTTGAAAACAGCATAATCATAAAATCGGTTATATACACCATTTTTGTCGTCCCAAAAATATACCGCACCAAAATCAGGGTCTAATTCAGCATGATTTGCCAGAAGAAACATGGATGCATCTATAGCAGCAGGATAAGGATTACCAACCAAGTTCCAGCCTCTGGGGTCAACAAGTTTTGGCCATCCTGTTCCAGGTTGTGTAGTATTGGTATATGTAATGGTGGCTTTGAATGGAAAATCGTAATAATCAACCGGTGTGCCCGTGAATACCAAGGTCTCATTTTCTTTTGATACCCTGGCGTATCCTCTGCCAAGTGTCAGATTACCGGAACGTACTGCAGTCCATCCATAGTCGAGATCTGCGTTATCAGTGGTTTCATCATACCAATAAGGAACATAATCCCCGGCTTTGCGTATATACCAATACGGAGCATCTTCAACAGGAACACTGATATAGTGATACGGGAGACTGCTACTACCTGTAAGGTAACGATGCACTTTAAAAGCACCATCATTATACAAATAATCATCATTAATAAAAGATCCATCACCTGTTGCATCAGAAAGTACATTTATTG
>CAYGOU010000448.1:0-2010 GCA_964351455.1 uncultured Porphyromonadaceae bacterium | reverse complement strand
GGATCAAGCTCCCGTGATGAGGACCTTAAACATTGTACGGTGGTGTATGAGGGTCCGGTGGTGAGGTGTGAGCCTTAGTGCACTGTTTTCCGATGTCGGGTCGGTACGCAATCGATATCGATCATTTTGTCTCAGTGAGGGGTGCAGGTTTCTTTTCTGATACCTGACCGAACAGCATCTCCTTTATCACCGATCCGTCAATGCCACTGAGATCGTTTGTCTTACCCAGAATAGCGCAACCTGCCCCCAGTCCGGCCGCCTCACCTATTGCTCCCACCACAGGCATGACCCGAAGCGAGGAGTGCGCCTCGTGAGTGGAGCTTATGCATCGGGAGCCGATCACAAGATTTTTCATTGTCACGGGGAGAAGACTTCTAAAGGGTACTTCATAGAACTGACCATCGGGCGGGTGTTTAAGGATGGTTCCTGAACCGGTTGGGTTATGGATGTCAACAGGGTAGCAGCTTCGGGCGATTCCGTCCGGAAACCGGCGGGCACTCAGGATATCCTCCTCAGTAATTGTGTATCTTCCGGCTATTCTTCTGGTTTCACGAACGCCGATCTGGCAGGCCAGCTTGACAATTCCGGCATTTGTGAATCTTTTGGAGCGTTCCCTGAACAGGTCCATCAGTTCGAATACCTGACGCCTGCCTTCTATTTCCGCATCGGTGAGATCAATTGAGCATGTGCCCATTTTCCCCAGTATCCGGGTGGTATTGAAGTGATAGGTGCCGGGGGTGAGGGTATTGAAAATCAGCACATCTTCCCTGGGCTGCACGATGTCACCACGTTTTTTTGCCATGTTAAGAATTTCCGTCAGCTCTTCACCTAGCCTGCAGGCGTCAAGACCACCTGTTATACCGGAAGCCCTGAAACACAGCGTCATTGGTTGGCACGCTCCGTCCTCATCTCTGCCTGCCTCAAAAGGAACTGCCGCTGCGGAGGCCAGATCTCCATCCCCGGTGGAATCGATGAATAGTGTGGCTCCGAGTGTCACCAGGCCTGATTTGGTGAGAATACTAATTCTCTTTATTTGCCCACTCTCAGTTTCCACACCGCACAGCATACTGTGCAGAAAAACTTTCACTCCGTAGTGGACCATCATCTGGTCAAGCACCAGCTTAAGAATCTCATCATCGAATACCTGACCCTTGCCGCAGAGGGCATTGTTCTGCCGAAGTCGGTGAAGGATATCGCCGAATACAGGGGTAGTGAGATTGAGGTTTCCGCAGTGATACGACATGAACGGATTGACTAGCCCGGCGGTGGCCATTCCCCCCAGAAATCCGTAACGCTCTATAAGGAGTGTGGAGGCACCCTTTGAAGCAGCGGCCGCAGCTGCACACTCTCCTCCAATGCCGCCGCCTACAACAATGACATCATAATGTTGGTTGTTTTTCATCCATAATCCAAAATTTAAAAGGTGAAATATATTTCGCTTGTTGGAGCATCATATTGAACAATGAAGTGTATTTATCAGAAGCTGAGTTGATTTAAGTGGTCATGAGTGGGGAACCGGGTGGATTCGGTTCTAGTGCAATAAGACTTGTAAGGGTTATGACCTAAGATGCGTCAGGTTTATCGAACGGAAGAACAATAGTTGGCACAAAATATTCAAGTACCTTCATAAGGGGGAGTTTATGAAAAGGGTGTCGGTAAGTATACAACGAATAGCTGAAACGGAGTTGCCGATGAAGAAGTGTTCATATTATCAGAACAATAAATCCGGTCATGGATATGATTTAGAATCTGCAGATTATGAGAGCGGCACTTTGCCAAAATTGCTGCTGGCACTTTCTATTTTGTTGCTTATGGCATTGCGTCTATTCGCCTCAAGCCCGGTGGATACTCATGGAGCGCTTGCGGTTTCAGGTAACCGGATTGTGGGTTCGAAGGACGGCGAGCCGGTGCAGGTGGCGGGGATTAGTCATTACTGGTCAATTTGGGGAGGACAATTGTTCTATACAAAGGAGACAGTGGATTGGCTTGTCAAAGATTGGAATGTTACGC
>CAYGOU010000447.1:0-2013 GCA_964351455.1 uncultured Porphyromonadaceae bacterium | reverse complement strand
TCCTAAATCAAAAATCGAAATTCCTTGTTCTCAAATCAAAATATCGGTATTTATAAAGATAATCGTTGGCTATTGAGCAATCGTTTTAAGAAACTCGACTGCCCCCTGGGGATCGGGTGAATAATAATCGGCTCCGATCTTTTCACAGAACTCCGCAGTCACCGGAGCCCCGCCGATAAGTATCTTCATGGAAGGGTGTTCCTCCCTCAGTATGGAAACTGTTTTTCGCATGTTCTCCATAGTGGTGGTAAGAAGGGCTGAAAGGCCTATCACCGCTCCCGGGTGTTTTTCGGCAGTCTGCATGAATTTGTCTGCACTGACATCCACGCCAAGGTCAATTATCTCCCATCCTGAGCCTTCGATCATCATAGCGACCAGGTTCTTGCCGATATCGTGAAGATCGCCTGTCACGGTCCCGATAATGAATGTGCCCTTTCTTTTTGTCTGGCCTGACAGATAGTATGGCCTGAGATGGATCATTGAGCTGCTCATAGCCTTTGCGGCCATCAGCATCTGCGGGACAAAAATCTCATTCCTGCTGAATTTCTGGCCCACCCTTGACATGGCAGGTATAAGAGCCTCTTCAAGTATCTCCCCGGGGCTGACTCCTGCGATGAGGGCATTCTGTGTCAGTTCAAAAGCCCCCTCCTGATCCTTCATCGAGGGGGGATAGGGTGATTTTATATCAATCTTGCCAAACTCAACACAGGTCGACAGTTTTTCAAGAATCTCAGTCATCTTCAGATTAAATTACAGTAAAATGTGCCCATTTTGCCCCGGGTCGACATCGAAGAGACACAGGTGGCTTATTCTGCCCGGGGCCAGGGTACAAAAATTATTCTTCAACAATTCAATTACAACATCCTGCAAAACTATAAGAAATAAGGTAAAAAGTGTCCGTGGAAATATTCCACGGACACTTTAACCTGAACCAACCTAACTAACCTCTAACTCCATATTAATTGAACAAATCTGATTAATTGCTGATGTTGGTTTTGCTACCGGAGATATTTGCTTTGTCTCTATTCAGACTAGTATCCCGGATTCTGATAAGCAGCTTTCTCATCTGCGGTCATCTCCATGCCATCAAGCTGGCCCTGCGGAATAGGACGCAGGTAGTGTTTCGCTTCAATAGTCCGGGTATATGTTACCGGCGTGCGGTCTGCATAAGCGGTCCCGCAGATTTCGTATGTGGCAGCTTTAGTCTGCCATGTCTGGGTACGTACGAGATCGAACCAGCGGTAACCTTCACCAAAGAGTTCACGCGAACGCTCTGCCAAGATGTAGTCAAGGGTAATTGTTGCCGGTGTGGCAGCGATCATGGCAGCACTGTTGTCTGCCACTTTGGCTACGTTACCGTTGTTGTTCCAGCGCCACACACCTGCGCGGGCACGAAGAACATTGACCAGATCATAAGCGGTTTTGCCGGCTTGTGTAGTTGCGCCCTTAACAGCTGCTTCGGCAGCTATCAGGTAGAGCTCCGAAAATTTTGCAATGTTGTAAGGACGGGTGCTGGCGGCATTAGGTTGACCTAACCCGGTGCCATTGTCGGTACGATAGGTACCAAGCTTCCAGAACCCCGGATATGTTACCCTGCTTATGCCGCGCGGACCTATTACAAAATCTGCTCTTCCGGGTAGTACTCCTGCGCCAATATTAGCATTTCCTGTGGCGTAAACAATTGCCGGGTCGTCTTCATCAAGAAAAGTCAGAATTGCATCTCCCGGGAAAACCGTCAACCCGTTTGCATTAACCAGCGACGGGTTGGGGGTGCCGCCTTTCGGCCAGTTACCGCGGTAAACGGTTGTGAAAGTACCGTCATACCGTGAATCATTGGTTTTGTCAGCAAAGGTGTTTTCAAATACGCCAATCGGCGGGGCCATGCGCGTCCATGGACGGCCCAGTGGTTGCGACGCTTCACGCTGAACAGAACTGACACCGGAACTTCTGATGACCGTATAGTTCCATGTTACCATCCAGACGGCAAAATTTTCCGGGGCGGCCCCATTGCTC
>CAYGOU010000446.1:0-2021 GCA_964351455.1 uncultured Porphyromonadaceae bacterium | reverse complement strand
CGTTGTAATCAATACCATTCAAAGAGTAGCAACCGAAGAGGCCATCGAGAACTCCGTCACGGTCTTTAACATCGACAACGATGATATCAAGGGACGCATCATTGGCCGTGAGGGAAGAAACATCAGAGCCCTTGAGGCTGCAACGGGAGTGGAGATCATTGTTGATGACACCCCCGAAGCCATCATCCTGTCAGCTTTTGATCCGGTTCGGCGTGAAATTGCCAGACTTTCGCTCCACCAACTGGTCACCGACGGCAGGATTCATCCGGCCAGAATTGAAGAGGTGGTGAAGAAGGTTCAGAAGCAGATTGAGGAGGAGGTCATCGAAACCGGAAAAAAAACGGCGATCGATCTCGGGATTCACGGACTCCACCCCGAACTGATCAGGCTTGTGGGAAAAATGAAGTACCGCTCTTCGTACGGACAAAACCTGCTTCAGCATTCACGCGAGGTGGCAAACCTCTGCTCCATCATGGCCGCAGAAATCGGATTGAATCCGAAACAGGCGAAGCGGGCAGGCCTTCTGCATGACATCGGAAAGGTGGCGGATGAGGAGCCCGAATTGCCCCATGCCGTGCTGGGTATGAAACTGGCCGAACGCTACAAGGAGAAATCTGAAGTATGCAATGCAATTGGTTCTCACCACGAAGAGGTCGAAATGACCACCCTCCTGGCACCCATTGTACAGGTTTGTGATGCCATCTCCGGAGCCCGGCCGGGAGCCCGCCGGGAGGCAGTTGAGTCATACATCAAACGTCTTAAGGAACTTGAAGACCTGGCTCTCAGCTATCCTGGTGTTGTGAAAACCTATGCAATCCAGGCCGGAAGGGAACTCAGGGTCATCGTTGGAAGTGACAAGGTTACCGACAAGGATGCAGAGACCCTGTCATACGACATTGCACGCAAAATCCAGGATGAAATGACCTATCCCGGCCAGGTGAAGATAACCGTCATCCGTGAAACCCGGGCCGTCAGCTTCGCCAAGTGACCGAAAGGGAGCCATACCTGGATTCCCTTTCTGAACTCTATCAAGAGTGGTCGGGTGATCAGGCGTTTCAGTTCCAGGAGCTGCCCGAATCGGGTTCGTCTCGTATCTACCGACGGATTTCAGGTTCGGGCACCCCGGTAATCGGAGTGTACAACTCCGATGTCAGGGAAAATGAGGCCTTTCTGGCTATCGCTGATCACCTTCGTGCGAAACGTTTACCGGTTCCGGAAGTGTTTGCAGTAAATAAGGAGAGAACTGCCTATATCCAGGAGGACCTGGGTGATCTGAGCCTCTTTGCCTGCATCAGGCAAGCTTTTGCTGGCTCAGAACATGAGGATGCCCTGAATGAACTGCTTACAGAATCCATCCTCAGGCTACCTGATCTGCAATGTGCAGGAAATGTGGGATTTGATTTCAGGGTCTGCTATCCAAGGATGGTGTTCGACCGCCAATCGATGCAATGGGACTTGAACTACTTTAAGTACAACTTCCTGAAACTGGTAAAGTTTCCTTTCGATGAGCAGGCCCTGGAAGATGATTTCAACCACCTCGCCTCATTTCTTGAGGCTGCCGATCATAATTGGTTCATGTACCGCGACTTTCAGTCGGCCAACATCATGATCCGTAATGATCAGCCATGGTTCATCGACTTCCAGGGAGGAAGGCAGGGTTTTCCTGCCTATGATCTTGCATCTTTTCTCTTCGATGCAAAGGCCAGGATAAACCCGGAAACGAGGCAGACGCTGTACAGGCTATATGCTGAGAAAATGGAATCACGATATGGACTTAAACAGGGAGTTCTTGATCATTTCTTTCCGGGATTTCTGATCATCAGGATCCTACAGGCTCTCGGTGCCTTTGGTTTCAGGGGGATTATTGAGGGCAAAACAGGGTTCCTTCAGAGTATACCGCCAGCGATGGACAACCTGAAATGGCTGACCCGGAATCTTGATCCCGGTTTGTCAATTCCGGAGCTTTGGAGAATCATGGAAAAACTTCCGGCCAGCAAGGGAATCAGCGACGTATGTAAGGA
>CAYGOU010000445.1:0-2021 GCA_964351455.1 uncultured Porphyromonadaceae bacterium | reverse complement strand
CGATGGGTGCCTTCACCCCCCTGCGAGGTTTTGGAGGCAAAACAAAATAGTATAGGCAAGATTTAATAGTTCAAAACGGTCAGCCGTTTCCATTCCACAATTCGCGCTTATGAATGGTGCCGAAGCGGTTATCAACAGGATTCCAAACGAGGAAATAATCATCCTTCAGCCCAATGACAACCAATTGGGACACATCAGAATCGTTCAGCAGGGATATGCTGCCGTCATCCCAATAAATCCGAACGGGCAATACCGCTGCAGCTTTGGATTTGAACGCCGTTTTAACCTTTTGCGCATTCTCGTCAAAGGCGAGGTATTCGGTCATCATATATCCCTGGGTGTTTCCGATGCGGACCTGCGTCCATTCCTTGCCCTTATGAAGCACTTGAACAGGCGTGCCGTTGTAGTATTTGCCCAGGGACGCGCTGTTTTGACCGGCTTTTTCGCGCAGGTGCAGGCGGTCTTCAGGATTGGGGTTATTGGGTGTAGCCCAGCCGGATACGGAAAAGCCGGAAGCAGCCGCCTCGTATGCTTTGGGAACGGAAGTCCAGTCCCGGATGACCGTTATGTCACTCCAGGGATTGTCACCGATAGTTATCGGGTTCCCCGACCAAAGAGGCAGGTCTTCATTAGCCCAGGTTTGTCCCATGGTAAATAAGCTCTGCCCAAGGCCGTGAGAAACGCCCCAGGTACCGTCCGCATATCGGGTAATGCCGACGCCATAGCCAAGGCCGCCCAGATTCAACGTGTCCTGGAAGTTTTCAATACCAAAGCGAGTGCCTTCGGGCAGGGGCGTGCTTTGCGTGAACGTCCAGCCGGAATCCATGTCAAACGCCCCGCATAAAAGAACCCGAGTTCCGTCGGATGTATCAGCGATAAACTGAAGGTATTCGCCGGAAGTAAAAATCCCGTCCACATAGGTAAAGGAGGAGTCGAAAAGTATAATAAAAATTGCTTTCAGATACCGCTCATCCATGTCGCCGGCGTCGCTTCTGCGATAAAAGCCGTACGGGACAATCGGAGGATCCATGTTGTCCCAGGTGCTGAGTAAAAGTTCATCACTCTGCAAGACGTCGGGTAGCCAGATCGCATCTCCTTGTGTCAGGTTATTCCCGTCGTCATCCGTCAGAAGGGAGAGAGAGGATACCCTGCCGTTTCCGACCCATGTGCCTTTTTCATCAATCACCGTGATTTCGGACTGCGAAGGACTTTCAAACGGGCGGGCATAATAACTGATGACCGAAGAGAAGCGCCATGCGCCATCCCTTAAATTGAAATACTGTTGTATATGAGGAGAATTATGTTTGCCTGCATAGGAGAGAATTAATGTGTCTTCCAAGTCCAGGACAACGAAGAAATCCCCATCGGAGTAACCGTTGTGTACAGCCCCCGAGTTCATCAGCAGTGTTTCCCAGCCGTTGTTATTTTTTTGGGCCACAATCAGCAGGCGGCTGACCGAATCTTCAAGGGTTTTCATGGCAACAGCCGCGCCAGACTTTCCATAGACTGAGCTGGAGGTAACTGTCCAGCCACCCATTTGGTCCAGGCAATCATTGATAATCCAGTCATCAAAGGTCTGCTCTGCATTATCAGCCAAACAAAAGTAACTGACGGATATCAGTGCTATAGAGCACAAGAGTAAACAAACCGCCTTTTTCAAGAGCCTCTCCCCAATCCTGTTGTTGAACATTTAACGACTAGAGGAAGGATATTCATGCAACGACAACTCACAACCATTCGGAGAAATATCATTTATCACGAAATGACGCATTTCTCAGGCACCCAAATGCAATGCATATAAAGATACTCTCGCCACAATCAATGAGAGATGTGTTAACGATGGCTTTTCATCGTATTTTGTATCATAACTTGTAGTAGTGTAAATACTACTTGGCCATCATGCGGCAAGAATTTTAAGTACATTACGAATTCAATCAGTTTGATTAGTTCATGGGCATCGTCTGGTGTCATAAGCTGCTTTTTGTGTTACGGTGATTTCTCTCCCACTATAAGCAGCCATG
>CAYGOU010000444.1:622-2027 GCA_964351455.1 uncultured Porphyromonadaceae bacterium | reverse complement strand
CTCCCAAGGGAGAGGGGGCGGTGGCATAAGCGAAACATAACCAGCAACCAGCAACCAGTAACCAGTAACCAGTAACCAGACCTACAGGTCCTTCCCGAACTCCATCAGGTATGCCTTGATGAAATCGTTGATTTCACCGTCGAGCACCGCTTGCGGGTTTCCGGTCTCCAATCCTGTTCGAAGGTCCTTTACCATTTTATACGGATGCAGAACATATGACCTTATCTGAGAACCCCATTCGATCTTCTTCTTGGTGGCCTCAATTTTTTGTTTTTCCTCCATCAACTTTCTCAGTTCGATCTCATACAGTTGTGAACGGAGCAGTCGCAGGGCATTTTCCTTGTTTTGCAGCTGGCTGCGGGTTTCACTGTTTTCTATGGTGATCCCGCTGGGAAGGTGTCTCAGCCGTACGGCAGTTTCAACCTTGTTAACGTTTTGTCCGCCATGTCCGCCTGCCCTGAAAGTATCCCACTCTATGTCAGCGGGGTTTACATCCACCTCGATGGTATCATCAACGGCCGGCGAAACAAAAACCGAGGCAAAGGTGGTGTGACGCTTGTTGTTTGAATCAAAGGGTGACAATCTGACCAGCCGGTGCACCCCATTCTCCGCCTTGAGATAACCATAGGCATATTCCCCTTCAAATTCCAGGGTCACCGACTTAACCCCGGCCTCATCCCCGGCCAGATAGTGCAGCTCCTTCACCTTGTAGCCGTTGATCTCACCCCAGCGCAAATACATGCGCATGAGCATCCCGGCCCAGTCAAGACTTTCGGTCCCCCCGGCACCAGAGTTGATCCGCATGATGGCTCCCATGGCATCCTCCTCCTTGCGAAGCATGTTGCGCAGCTCCAGACCATCAATGTGCCTTAAAACCTCCGCATACTGTTGGTCAACATCCATTTCACCGGCTTCTCCTTCCCGATAGAAATCATAGATGACCGTCAGGTCCTCCATGCCCTTTATGGCTTCATCATAGCCATCGATCCATACTTTGACCGAGCGGATGTGACGCATCTGCTTTTCAGCGGATTTTGGGTCATCCCAAAAACCCGGCCTCAAGGCTTTCTCTTCTTCCTCTTTTAATTGTTCCCTACGCCTATCGATGTCAAAGATGCCTCCTCAGCGCCTTCAGGCGCCCATCCAGGTCTTTCATCTGTTCTGCTGTGGTCATCGGTGCATATTTTGACACAAAAGTAGTACTTTTCGGCTTATGGGCTCAATGACGGGTTTGGATCGCCTGCTGGATGAACCCCAACAGCAGGATCTGCTCCGTGGCAGGATCGGATATCTCTGCCATGCCGCTTCCGTAACATCAAAACTTGAGCACGGACTCGACCGCCTGGTTGAAATCGCAGGCAAACGGGTCACCTGCGCCTTCGGTCCTCAGCATGGATTTACCACC
>CAYGOU010000444.1:0-612 GCA_964351455.1 uncultured Porphyromonadaceae bacterium | reverse complement strand
AAACCGGCCATGCCCTTCATCCGGTGCACAAAATCCCGATTTTCAGCCTGTACGAAAAACAACGTCGGCCAAGCGACGAAATGCTCGATCTCATTGACACACTGGTAATTGACCTCCAGGATGTTGGCACCAGGGTGTACACTTATATATGGACCATGCTCCTCGCCATGGAGGCCTGCGCCCGCCGCGGTATCCGGGTGCTTATAACCGACCGGCCAAATCCGGCCGGCGGGGTCATCCGCGAAGGAACCCTTGCCGAACAGGATTGGTTTTCATTCGTAGGTATGGCACCCATCCCGATGAGACATGGACTTACCATCGGGGAGATGGCGCTGTTTTTTAAAAAAACCAGACACCTCGACCTCGATCTTGAGGTAATTTCAATGAAGAATTGGAGAAGGGAGATGCTCTGGCGGGATACCGGTCTCCACTGGATCAACCCCTCACCCAACCTGCCGACCCCTGAAGGCGCCCTCGTTTATCCCGGTAGCGTCATGTTCGAAGGTACTGTGCTCTCTGAAGGCAGGGGCACCACCCGCAGCCTGGAGATTTTCGGCCATCCTGCCATCGAACCCTTTGGCATGGAGGCAACTCTTCAGGATTATTTGTCAC
>CAYGOU010000443.1:0-2033 GCA_964351455.1 uncultured Porphyromonadaceae bacterium | reverse complement strand
CCATCTGTTCCGTGCAGGGTCATTTCAAGTTTCCGGGACTGGTTAAGTTCGCAATTGATGTAGTAGCAACGCTCACTTCCTTCGTAGCCCAGGTTCGCAAAACCGGTGGTGGCCACCTCGAGTCGGGCAGGGAAAGCCCATCCGCGTCCTGTTGTAACCACTTTTTCAAGGGATTGGTCGTTCATCCCGTACAGCGCAAACCAGTAATTTCTGTCTCCTTTTTGATGAATAGCAGGTTCGGATATGGGGAATGAGGTTGCGTGGGAGGGCCGGTCTGAGGTTCGGGTTGTTCGTCCGTCGCAGCGGGCCTGTCCGACCGGAAAATGGTTGCATCCGCCAGGAAGGTCATAGGTAGACAAACTCTTGCTTCTCAGAAACATTTTATTGTCAGGCTCAAAGCAAATATATGGCTTGTGTTTGGATTTAAACTGATATTGCTGAACGGTATAAGGTTGTGGATTGTTCCAGCTAAAGGGACCGTACGGCGGAATTTCAGGGTTCTCAACAAAGGATTGCTTCCCTGTGAGTCCTTCGTAATTGGCCACCAATGCAAAGTCCTTTTCAAGCAGATCTGAAAGAACATGGCCCGGTTGCAGCAGCGCCAGCGTCTCCTGAAATTGACGCGGATATCCGAGAGAGCCCTGCTTCCATGAGACCCTCCGGATGGCACTGGCATCGGGGTAGATATAATAATACTCGTCGATCCAGCATTCCCATCCGGTTTTGGGATCGGGTCTCCAGGTGTTGTTATAGGCGCTGACCAGGGCATATCTCCAGTGAACAACAACCCGGGCATCCGTGTTTTCAATGATTCTGACGTGTGAAAACCGGCAGTGGCGATCCTGCATATGCTCGAAGCAACCCTCGTTATCGTCGTCTCCAACGCCCCATGCCTCAACGCTCTGGTCGGTCATCCAGAGGTCATTTTCGGATACCCATGAGGCTCCATAGCGTATGCCTCTCCAGAAGACCAGCTTAACCGGGGACTTTTCAAAACTGACCACGATGTCAGGATCGTTCTCTACCGGCCATAGATTGTCCCAGCCCGGGTAATACTTCAATTTGGTATAATAGGCACCGAACCGCGATGTATTGGTTTCAATGCGAGGCAGCTTTCTGGGAGCTATGTCGGCACTGATTCCGGCATATTCAGAATACCTTGACCGGATGGTTTCGCCAGACAGGGCGACCGGAAAGATAGCCACCTCATCGATGATTCCGTCAATGCCGAAATAGGAGGCGATTGTTCCCCATGTTCTGTGGATATCAGAAGGTTTCTGGGGCTGCGCAACCATACCCAGGCGATAATGCGACCTAATCTGAGACATGGATCCGTGTATCTGGATCTTCGAGCTGAGCTCTCCGTTGATATACAGTTCAAGGCAATCGCCGGCTTTGTAAACGCCCACCACATGCATCCAGGTTCTCAGGGGAATGGCCTCGTTCTGACTCGTACAGGCCATCCCTTGTTCTCCGATTGCACTCTCAAAGGATGCCTGTCCCAGTGGCCCGATCATCAGCCTGAAACCCTTGGTTTCATTGGTCTCGGTGGTAAGAACCGGACACCAGTTCCAGGGATAGTTGCCCAGTGCCACCCATGCCTCCACTGATATTTCATTTGAGTTGGGAATGGCCATGGGAGCTTTGGTCTGAATGCAGCTCGTGAATCCATCCAGCCTGATTCCGGCTCCTTTAACCCCGGGTGCAATTTCAAAATTGCCCTCCAGGGTGTCGGCTCTTCCGCTGACAGACTCCATCGTAACCCTGCCTTCGGTGTTATCAAAACTCCACCGGGATTGCGCGCTTTGACAAAACCCTTCTGAAATCCCTGCAAACAGGCATAGAAGGAGTGTCACCTCTTTGAAAATTCTCATGGTAATTAATCATATGAATGAAAAATAAAATTATCCATTTAAGCCAGGGGTTTGTGGCGTTTTATTCTCATTCGAGTGTACAATCTTGTCAATTTCAATGAGGCCTTAGCTTTATTTACGTAGATTCAGCAGCTGTCGGGGTTAATAAAGTACAGAAAG
>CAYGOU010000442.1:0-2046 GCA_964351455.1 uncultured Porphyromonadaceae bacterium | reverse complement strand
GTCGAGGAGTTCCTGGAGCTATTCGGCGGCAACCCCGCCCAGGACGTGGCCGTGGTGCGCTTCGTGCCGATCGCCGAGATTGGGGCTTGACAGGGGTACCCCGGTATGGTATAATGCGTGTTATCACGTTGGGTACACAGAGGGAGCATGGAAGGACGGCTGAACGTTCGTGTCCCGAAACGATTGCTTCAGGCAGCGCAAGACAAGGCGCGGGCCGAACGGGTGCCCCTCTCGATTGCCATCCGCTGGCTGGTCGAGAGGTGGATCAACGAACAGCTTGCCGAGTTTCAACGCATCGAAAATGCAGGACAATATGTAACCTTGAATGCCGACAGCCCCTTCAATAAAAACTATTTTTCCAGTTTTGATCTTGAACCTGAACTGCAAATCTGGGCTGAGAGCGCAAAAACCGGGGATCTTTACGGTCCTTACCTGACCGATGGGGTTTGGAAGATTGCCCGTATTACCGACGTTAGGATGTTGCCCGACTCAGTTCGTGCCAGCCACATTCTCATCCGCCCGGATGAAGCAAATAATTTTGATCCGGCTCAAAAAACAGCCGACAGCCTGCTAAACCTGATCAAAGAGGGTGCTAGTTTTGAAGCGCTTGCTGAAATTCATGGCACAGACGGAACTTCTTCAACCGGTGGAGATCTCGACTGGTTCACCCAGGATGCCATGCTTCCCGAATTCAGCGATGCCTGCTTCTTCGGTAAAAAGGGAGACCTTACCACAGTTCGCACCGAATATGGTGTGCATCTAATAAAAATTACCGACCAGGGGCCAGCTTTACCCAAGGTTCAGGTCGCCATTCTCGATAGGGCCATAACCCCTACCACCGAGACCATTCAGCAGGTTTATACCACGGCGTCAAAGTTTGCAACAACTTACAGTTCCGGAAGTAGATTCAACGAAGGAGTTGAAAAGGAGGGTTTGGCTAAAAGAGTGGCTAACAACATCAGGGAAGAAGATCAGGCCATCAGTGGTCTTGACAACCCAAGACAACTAATTCGCTGGGCTTATGAGGCGAATCTTGGTGACCTTTCTGAGATATTCCAGTTCGGAGACCGTTTTATCATTGCCCGTCTTTCCGTAGTTCGCGAGGATGGAGAGGCTCCGCTTGATCAGGTTAGAGGTGAAGTTGAGATTCTTGTTCGGAATGAAAAGAAGGCTGAATTCCTGATGGGTAAGTTTTCCGATGCCCTTGCCAGTGGTGCAGGCCTCAATGAACTTGCCAGTCGATTTAGCACAGACGTTAAAAGGGTGGATAACCAGTATTTCACATCTTCTTCTATTACAGGGATTGGTATCGAACCAGCACTTACTGCTGCCCTTGTTACCACTCCGGTAAATACCCTTAGCAAACCGATCAAAGGGCGCAACGGGGTTTATGTGATTAAAATTATTCAGGTATTGGAGCCGGGACCGGATGCCGATATCCTTGCTTCAAAAGACCGCTTGGTTCAGGGATATCAATCCAGAGTTGGCTATGCAACCTTCCAGGCTCTGGAGGAACAGACGAAAATCAAAGACGACAGAAATCTCTTTTATTAATCTCCTCTTGCCTTACATCTAATGAAAGAGCCGCCTCAGGATTTCCTGAGGCGGCTCTTTTTTGGCATACAACATCAGTAACGTGGTTACAGTTTCAGCTCAACCAATTCAATCCGGGTTTCAGTGCCTTTCAAAATTCTGAAAAAGAAATTGCCGATGCGGATGGCCTCATTAACCTTTGGGATGGAGGCATGGTGATAAAGGATCAATCCAGCCAGTGTTTCGTATTCTTCAGAAAAGGGAAGATTCAACTGGTAGGTGCTGTTTAGGTAATCTATGTCAAGCCTGCCTGAAAACCGGTATTCTGTTTCGCTAATCTTTTTTTCGACATAGCCTGCATAGTCGTGTTCATCCTCAATGTCACCGAAAATTTTCTCCAGAATATCTTCGGTGGTGACCAATCCTGCTGTTCCGCCAAATTCATCCACCACAACGGTCACGCTAAGCTTCCGGCTCAGCATCTGACTCAAGAGGCGGTTTGCAGGCATGGTT
>CAYGOU010000441.1:0-2051 GCA_964351455.1 uncultured Porphyromonadaceae bacterium | reverse complement strand
ACAAGGAGTTCTCGGTGCGCGCATCTGCCAGTCCTTCGATCAACCTCGAATTGGGCCGCCACCTCACAGTCACCGCCTCGCTGCCGGTGATATCCATCGACACCACCCGCATCATGCTGCTGGCGGGCAAGGATTCAACCGCCACCCCCGTGACATTTAGCCTCAGCGCTGCGCCCTTCACCCACCCAATATCCGGATTAAACAATACCTCGCCCCGCATCTTCCGCTTCGATGCCGCCATGGTGCCCGACTCGATGTACCGGCTCGAAATCCTGCCGGGGGCCTTCGTCTCTCTGAACCAGCTTGAAAGCGACAGCCTCTTCACTTCGTTCAGGGTGAAGGCGGCCGACAAATACGGAACCATCAAAATCAGCATTCCCTCGCTCGAAGGGGTGGGAGTGTTCGAACTGCTCGACACCAAAAAGGAGGTGGTGGGCAGGATGAGGCTCGAAGGACCGGGTGAGGTGGAGTTTCAGGGCATGCAGCCCGGGAAGTATGCGGCACGGCTCTTTCTCGATGTTAACGACAACGGCCGCTGGGATACCGGCGTCTACCTTCCGAAGTCGCCAACGGCGCCACGCAAGGTGCAGCCCGAGACCATGATGATCTTCACGGGCGAGCTGAACCTGAAGGCCAACTGGGAGCTTGAAGAGACATGGAACTGGAACAGCAGTGAGTAGCCAACAATTTTTATCTTTGAACATCCATAACGAAAAATAAACAACATGACCAGAAGGATTTATGTACTTGCACTGGCCTTGATGATGATGGTCCCGGCCATGGCCCAGATGTTTGTCATCCAGGGAAAAATTGACGGTGTAGCCACCGGTAAGGCTGATCTGATCCTCCGCGAAGGGGGTAAAATGAATGTGAAATTCTCAACCGGCATCCGGGATGGCGAATTTACCCTCACCGGCAAGATCGTGGAAGCCGATTTCTATTACCTCAAGGTGGGCGACATGCGGGGTTATATCCCCCTCTTTCTCGAAAACGCCAGGATCACCGTGACCGGAGCCTCTGACAAACCGGCCGAAATCGAAGTTAGCGGATCCGAACTCCACGACCAGTTTGCCGGCATGAACATAGCGGCACGCAAGGTGAGCGAGGAGTTTCAGGAGATCCTGACCGCCTACGGCGAAGCCTACCGCGACAAGGATGAGGCCCGCCAGAAGGTGCTGCAACCCGAATACGACCGCTTTACGAAAGAAAACGAACGCGTGGCCCTCGAGTACATCCGGTCGCTCGGCAACTCGCCGGTGGCTCCCTATCTGCTGACCCAGCGGGTGAGCCAGATGCAGGATCCGGTGATCATCGAGAGCATGATGAACGGATTCAGCGTTGACCTGAAGGACAATAAATATGTAAAAGGACTCGAAGAGACCCTCCAGATCAAAAAGATAACCGCTATCGGCGCCGTGGCTCCCGATTTCACCCAGAACGATCCCGACGGAAATCCGGTGAAACTCTCCGATTTCAGAGGTAAGTACGTACTGGTGGATTTCTGGGCAGCCTGGTGCGGTCCCTGTCGTCGCGAAAACCCCAATGTGGTTGAGGCCTGGAAGCAGTTCAACAAGAAGGGCTTCACCGTGCTCGGCGTTTCGCTCGACCGCAGTCGCGAAGACTGGCTCAAGGCCATCGAGGATGACAACCTCACCTGGACCCAGGTGTCGGATCTGAAGTACTGGGACAATGAAGTATCGCGCCAGTACGGCATCCGCTCAATTCCGGCCAGTCTGCTGATCGACAAAAAAGGGGTGATCATCGCCAAAAACCTCAGGGGAGAAGACCTCATTGCTGAGCTGAAGAAAGTAGTAAAATAGCCAACCACAACCATCCGGGGGCACGGCAACCCCGTGCCCCTTTTTATTCAAACCAGCCAACCATGAACGAGCGAAATTTTGTTTCAACCATGGGCGACAGCATCCGCAGCAACTGGGAGATGGCCGCCTATACCGATTATCAGGGCGACACCTATTATTATAAGGATGTTGCCGAGAAGATCGCCAGATTTCACCTCCTCTTTGAGCGCCACGGCATTGCCCGCGGCGCCA
>CAYGOU010000440.1:0-2052 GCA_964351455.1 uncultured Porphyromonadaceae bacterium | reverse complement strand
GCTCAGGGCCGGGGTTGATGATCGTGGGTATCTGACCTATCCTTTGGTGCTGTTTGATCACCTGAAACAATTTATTCTGTCCAATCCATGGCTGAATGCTGATCTTAAGAACGGATCCTGGTCAGATAATCCCGGTGATCGCCCGGATAACCCGCTGCGTGGCTACCTTCATGAAAGCAGCCTACTCAGGGAACTGGAGGATATTGAACATAAAACAGCCGGACCAATATCCCGGAGGAAGAAATTCTTTGCCACCCTCGGCATTTTTGAGGTGTTGCGATACCTGAACCATTCGGGTCGCCATGGATTTCCGTTGCTGGCGGTTGAAGGTGAGAGTCACAAACTGGCCTCCCGGTTCAAGGAATGTGGGGTTGACGGGCCCTCTTTACTCCGCTGGTACAGGGAGCAGGACCATCAGAGGGGAGTCAGAAGGATTACCTGATCTCAGACTTTTTAAGGATTACGAACACATCCTCATCCGCCCTTTTCATGCGGTATTGTTCGCGGGCATACTTTTCGAGGCCGGCAGGACTTTTCTGCAGCTCTTCGATCAGTTTTTGCTCTTTTTCAATTTGCCTGTGGTAATAAGCGGTATCCTGCTTCAGTTGGTTCAGATGGCGCCGGGTATTATAACGGTCGATCAGGTTGTTCTGATCGAAGAAGGTGATCCAGACGGCAAATCCCAGAAAGCTCAGGAAGTATTTATTCCAGATGATTTTGAATATAGTATGCCAGATGGATCTTTTCATCGCGAACCGGCATCAAAGATGGAAAAATTTCCGCAGGCTTGTGCCCCTTTTCAGCCTGTAGTGAAAGTAAAGGAGGAAGAGTGAGAAGGGCAGGATAGATATGGCCACGATGATCGACCAGGTCAGCTTCACCGGAGTGGCGGTGGTCCAGGCGAATGACATTTCAATGAGGGTTATGTAGACTCCTATGGCCATTGAAATGATTGCTACCACATTGAATCCGCGTTGCCGGGTATGGCGAATGAACAGCATTACAAGTCCGAGCAGAAGCACAAAGAAGCCGGCCAGCGGGATGCCCGGAAGCACGAACCAGCTTAGTCCCTCGTTGAGGTAATCGATGGCCCAGAGAAGGGCCAGGGTATTGGCCAGGAGTCCGGCCAGAAACAGGATCAGTCGCCGGGTCAGAAACACGATCAGGGTGATGTAAAAATAGGAGGAGGCGATGGCTGCCACCACATACCACGACCAACCGGGTTTTCCGTGGAGAATCACATCGATGAGGAAGGTTACGAGCAGGGCCGAGAAGTGTAAAATCCCCGACAGCTCCCAGAAGAGGTGGAGCTTTTCCTTGACGGTCAGCGGGTTGTCGAGTCGCATGTAATCAGGGATCTTTGAACCAATTCCGTGATCCGGATTCTGCATGTCGGTATGGCAGAGGGGGCAGGTTGCATGCCCTGAATCGAGTTCAACACCGCACTTTGGGTAGATTGTCATGGTATTAGTCATTTAGGATTTTAACAGGAACCTTTTTTTCAATCAGGAAACCAATGAAGGTTTTTTCAATCCATTTTGAATAGGTGGTGCTTCCAAAGGTGAGAATCAGGCGGTTGTTGCTGGTAATCACTCCGAGGCTGACCTTCGTCAGGTCAGGGGGGGGTGGGTAAAACCGCATTCCGGTGACCAGTCCGGAGAGCTCCTCCGGCCACTGCACACGTCCCAGGTTGGTTATGAGTCCGGAATAGAGTGAGAGCCCTGACCGGTGAAAATAGTACCTCAGAACGATGTTTTTGAGGGTGAGCGGAATGATCCGGATGAATATGCTCTTTTCATTTCTGACGTTCCGGTAGATGATTCTGCGGAGCAGTTTTGGATCGGTTTCGAGCAGCATGTGGTAGTGCACCAGGCGGCAGATCTCCTCGAACGAATAGAAACCCAGCCTGGTATCGATTTCGGGAACCACAAAAAGGGTGAAATTTCTGAGGGTTTTACTCGGAAACAGGTTGCGCAGGTTGACGGGTACCTGCACTCTGATGACCGGCCTTTTCTGCCGGCTTTTGTGATTGGGGTTGAGTTTCAGGTAGAT
>CAYGOU010000439.1:0-2055 GCA_964351455.1 uncultured Porphyromonadaceae bacterium | reverse complement strand
TGACCCGTCTGGGAAAAAGCAGAAAGGCATACTGATCCCGCGCTGATCCGGAGGTCAACAGGTAATCTTCATCCGGCAGGGTTGAAAAGGCCAGAAATTGTCCGTTTCCGCAGTCGGGTTCAAATTGCCGGATCAGCCTACCCTGAAGGTCGAGCAACCTTAAAAAGCCATATCCATTCTGCGGCTCGTACCAAAACTCCAGTCCCTGACCACCCGAATCTGTCAGCGACAGCTCGTAGAGTCCTGCTGGCAGATGAAGGGTGTCTGTGTAAAGTGTAGCCGGGAGAAGGTTGCCGGTTTCGCCTCTCCTTTGGGAGAGCGGGCCAGGGGGTGAGGTGCGGGTTACTGGTTGCAGGTTATACAAGGTGTCTCCGGCAGGACCGACGATGAAGAGGCGGTTCTCTTCGGGTTGGTTGTTGGTGAGAAATTGAATGATGATTCCTTCGGGCAGTGTTATTGGAGAATCAAAGGTGCGGGTAAGCCGGTTGTCGTGCGGCCAGCCATCCTTTCTGCCGTTTGGCTGGCTGAGGCTGACCGTAAACCGGTTTTCGCCTGGCTGATGCTGAATCATGCCCCCAAGGTGGACCTCCGCCGCCTCGTTGAACCCAAGCTGTCCGTACCAGTGCAGCACTTTCTGATCAAATCCCTCTGTACCGTAATGGATGACAACCGACCTGAGAATATCCCGGCCAAGGTTCCGTATCCTCACGATGGGATTAAAAGCTGCAGGATTCATGCGGCTGTAGTTGGGATCCCGGTTAGGAACCAGAATCTCTTCAACGGCCACGTCGTTGCGTTCAGCCGGCATGCGGTATTGTATGAGATGGGATGAGATGTTTTCATTTGCCTGGATATTGGCTGTAGCCGTATAGGGCTCCATCTCCATGGTCAGGGTATGACTGCCGCCATTGCTCCACAGGTCGATCTGATCCGGCACCTGCAGGTCACCGGGGCACCAGTGGGCCCGGTCGTATATCCAGGTTCCTCCCTGAGGATAGAGAGGGTTATCTCCGCAATCCTTCCAGAGCTCAAGGTGCTCTACCTCCTTGCCGTTCCAGAGGATCTTTCTCCATCTGCTGCAAAACTCACTGCACCCCCGGGGCTGATCCATGCCGTGCCCGGTGTGCTGGATTCGCAATCGCTGAAAAGCGCTGCCCTGATTGACGTTATAACTTCTCGGACTCAGTGAGTCAACGAGTGGTTTTTCAGGATCTCCATACGGATAATGCCCGACCCAAAGGGGAGTGATCGAAATGGCTTCTGCCACCGGCTGTCCGGTCAGGATCTCAAACCTGAGGGTCAGGGCCCAACCCACCGAGGTGGTTTCGTAACCGGAGTGGTTGTATTCGATCTCCACGCTATCGCGCAGCACCAGCGAAAAGTCGGTAACATCCACACTCCAGGTCCATTCCCATCCCTGCCTGAAGATGCTTCCGTAAGGGGTGAGCATCCTTCCGATCTCGAAATCCAGGGATGCTCCCTGCTGGCCACCGGCACGCCGTATGCGTATGTGATCGACGTAATCCCAGTGGGCACAGGGCATTGAATCGGGACAGCCAAGCGTAACATGCATCATGATCCGGCGAACCTGAACATCCTTCTGCGGGAATAGTCCCCAGGCCGGATAGGGATTTTCACCCTTTGTTGGATCGGTGGTGATGGTTAAACGGTTGTGGGTTGTCACTTCAATGACCTTCTGTCCCTGTGCCGGCAAGACCAGCAACAACAGGAATGCGAAAACTAGAGTGGGTTTCATGGAGCGATTTGTCTAATGTTGAAAGTCTAATGTCTAATGAACCGGGTTGCTTTAAAGTTTACGGTTTGCAGTTTACGGTTTTAGGTTGTGGGTTGTCAGTTGTCCGGTTCTTAGGTTCTCGTCATTCATCACTCATCATTCATCATTCATCATTCATCATTCATCATTTCTCGCCTATCGCGTTTCGCCTATCGCCTTTTCCTCCCCGTCGTTTACCCATACCTCGTCAACAAACACCCAGCTTGCCCCGCCGGCCGAGGGGTGCCAGTCGCGGTTTTTAAGGGTTCCCCTGATGTTAA
>CAYGOU010000438.1:0-2074 GCA_964351455.1 uncultured Porphyromonadaceae bacterium | reverse complement strand
GAAGATCATCCAGCTGTCTGATACCAAGATGGCGCTGCGGGAGACCCAGCAGGAGTTTTACGCTCTCGATCTCGACCCTGCAAGCTTTGTGCCCAGCACTGATGACACCGTGAACCTCCTCAGGCTGAAGATCAGCGATGCCGAAAATGACGGTTCGCTGAAATTCGTGGCATCAACTTACGATTACCAGGATGACATCATCAGGGACGAATCGGTTGAGGGCGGGAAAAAGGTGATTACCTTCTCAAACATCCTGAAATATGACCTCCTGCCGCTTCCCGAGATCCTTAAGACGATTCTTCAGATCGGCCAGCAGCAACTGAATAACCCTGTCGAAATAGAATTTGCAGTAAACATTGACCCGGCACGAAAAAAGCCCACCCTTTTCAACCTGCTGCAGATAAGGCCGATAGTTGAAAATTATGAAACTGTTAAATTCAGGCTTGACAAGATCGGCCAGGAGGAAACAATAATCTCATCCAAATCAGCCCTCGGCAACGGGACCGTTGAAGGAATTTATGATCTGGTCTATGTGCGCACCGAGAACTTCGATGCTTCAAAAAACCTGGAGGTTGCCACAAAACTCAACGAGCTGAATGACAGGTTCCTCAAAGAAGATAAGCATTATGTCCTGGTCGGGCCCGGCAGATGGGGGTCAAGCGATCCCTGGCTCGGGATACCCATCAAATGGCCGCAGATCTCCGCATCAAGGCTCATCATAGAATCGGGACTTGAGAACTACCGTATCGATCCGAGCCAGGGCACACACTTTTTTCAGAATCTTACAGCTTTCAGGGTGGGTTACTTTACTGTTAACCCGTTCATGAGCGACGGATTTGTTGATTATGACTTCCTCTCCGGGATGGATGCCGTTTATGAGGACACCTTTATCCGGCATGTCAGATTCCCGGAGCCGTTAACCATCAGGATCGACGGCCGGAAAAAAATCGGAGTAGTGATGAAACCGTCAAAACCTGCGACCTCTTAATGTAAAAAGGTCACATCGCCCACGCTGTCAAAATACTCACCGTCAGCATACCGGCCGTGTACCTTCCATACATAGACTCCCTGGGGTGCCAGGTTGCCGTTGCCGAAATACCCGTCCCAACCCTTTTTCAGGTCATAACTCTCATAAATGAGTGCACCCCATCTGTTGAAGATCTGCAGCCTGTACTCAATGACATTCTCAAAGAAGGGCCGGAAGACATTATCCATTCCGGGATAAACCCCTTCATCCCACTCCCCGCCGGTAGGCCCCGTTTCATTCCATTTGAAAGCATTGGGGAACTTTATCTCTCCGGTTTTCCATTCAACCACTACCGGTGTTACCATGACGGCAGTATCAACGCATCCCTCTCTGGTGGTTACCTTCAGCGAAACCGTATACGAGCCCTCCTGTTCATATTTGTGATAAGGATTCTCCTCGGTTGAGGTCTCACCGTCACCAAACATCCATAACCAGCTGTCGGCAAAATATGAGTAGCTGTAAAAAATTACAATCTGTTCATTGTTCACAACATTGACAGGATATGCATCAAAAATGGCGGAAGGATTCTGGAACACTCTGATAATGCCGTTTTTGACCGATTCTCCCGCAAGATTTTTTACCGTCAGCTTTATCACATAATCACCCGGCACATAATAGGTGTGAACCGGCTCCTTTTCAGCTGAATACTGTTTGTCGCCAAAGTCCCAGGTATAACTCTCGCCGTGCTGGCTTTTATTTATAAACTTTACCGTCAGCGGTGCGCATCCGGAAGCAAGGCCTTCAAAATCGGCCACAGGTGGTGGAGGCAGGATCACCGTTATCCGGACTGACTCACTGGCGGCACAGCCCCAGTTGTGAGGTGGCAGTGAATATGTGATTAAATGTGTTCCTAACCCGGCCTCTGCCGGATTGAAGATGTTGCCTGTCATTCCTGTGCCCGTCCATGTGCCCCCTGTGGGATAAGCTGTTACGGGCACCGTCGGCCCGTTGAGGAATTGTATTCCGGGGCCCACAATAATAATGTTCGGAAGTGGCATGACGGTGATGACCGTGCTGTCATTATCACTGCAGTCTGTATTGAAAATG
>CAYGOU010000437.1:0-2074 GCA_964351455.1 uncultured Porphyromonadaceae bacterium | reverse complement strand
TTTGACCTGATCGGACTCCCCTTTCTGCCAACCTTTACCGATTATCAGTTTAAGCTTCGCAGCAAACTCTCTCCCAAGGATGAGCTGACCATTGTATCCATTGGTGCACTGGATCAATTCGCCCTGAATCTTGGCATCGACAATCCCACAGAGGACCAGGAGTTCATTCTGACCAACATACCGGTAAACGAACAGTGGAACTATGCTATTGGTGCGGTTTACAAGCATTTCAGCGAAAACTCCTACCAAACCGTGGTGCTGAGCCGCAACATGCTGAACAACGTCACCTATAAGCATCCCGACAACGATGAGTCGCGTCCCAGGGCGCTCGATTACCGCTCACAGGAAATCGAAAACAAGTTCAGGTTTGAAAACAACACTCGTCTTGGAACCTTTAAAATGGTTTACGGAATTAACGGTGAATATGCAAAATACAATAACAGTACGAAGCAAAAGATTTTTGCCGATGGCAGGCTGATCGAAGTTGATTACAATACCGACTTCAATCTTTTTAAATGGGGGCTCTTCGGCCAGGTCAGCAAAACATTTTTCAATTCACGACTGGTAACCTCATTCGGATTGAGAAGCGATGCAAACAACTATTCTAAAAGCATGCAGAATCTGCTGACGCAGCTTTCACCAAGATTCTCAGCCTCATATAGCCTCACCGACCTTTTAAGCCTGAATATAAATACCGGAAGATATTACCAGCTACCCTCCTACACCACCCTTGGATTCAAAAACACAGATGGAATTCTGATCAACAAGGAAAATGAATTGAAGTACATTGCAGCCGACCATTACATTGCCGGATTGCAGTACCAGCCCAAAGACAACATCCTGGCATCCATTGAGGGATTCTATAAGAATTACCACAACTACCCCTTTTCGCTTCGTGACTCGCTCAGTCTGGCCACTAAAGGGGCAGATTTTGGCGTAATCGGTGACGAAGAGGTGGTCTCAACCGGAGAGGGACGGGCCTTCGGATTTGAGGTGCTTAACCGCACTAAAATTGACAAGGCAAAGCTGAATGTAATAGTTGCCTACACATTCGTACTGAGCCAGTTCAAAAACATTGAGGATCAATACATCCCAACCACCTGGGACAGTAAGCACATTTTCAACCTGACCGTTTTCAAGGAGTTTAAAAAGAACTGGAGCACCGGATTCAAATGGCGCTATGTCGGTGGATTGCCCTACACCCCCTATAACCTCGATTACTCATCTGTGAAGGCGGCATGGGATGTTACCGGCGGACCGATCTGGGATTTCAACCAGCTCAACTCATTAAGATTGAAACCATTTCATCAGCTCGACCTGAGAATTGACAAGCGTTTCTTTTTTGATCGCTGGTCGCTGATGGCCTACATCGATATTCAGAATGCCTATAACTTTCAGGCAGAACAGCCCGATTACATCATCCGTGAGAAAGACCAGGATGGAAATTATATTCTTCTGGATAGTGGAACCCGCTATCAGTTGCGCCGGGTCAGTACAACAGCCGGTACCGTGCTGCCTACCATAGGCATCATGATCGAGTTTTAGAACCCTTTTCCGGAAGACCTCAGGTATCTTAAAAAAGGTATTACCGGCCGTTGCCATCAACCGATGACAGCGGCCGGTGGCTTTTGTGATTTAACAGAAGTTTAACGCGTACAGGAGATTGCTGAATCAACAAAACTCCCGCCTATGGGTTTATTACCTATGCAATCATCCATTTTGACAGGAAAGTACTTGCGGGTATTGTTCATGATCCTGGTCATAGCAGGTAACAACCTTCATGCAAAGGGTCAGCAACCGGTCAAATTGATCAATCTGGATCAACTCATGGAGGTGATTGAAAAAGATCCGCAATCGCGCTATGTAGTGAACTTCTGGGCCACCTGGTGTGCTCCCTGTATTAAGGAACTGCCACACTTCGCCAGGCTGCAGAAAGAATACAAAGACAAGCAGATCAAAGTTTTGCTTGTTTCGCTGGATGACCCTGATGACCTGAACACCCGTGTGGTGCCCTTTGTTGAGAGAAGAAAACCAGATCTGCCGGTCTTCCTACTTAATGAGGCTGATCCCAATG
>CAYGOU010000436.1:0-2079 GCA_964351455.1 uncultured Porphyromonadaceae bacterium | reverse complement strand
ACCTGATTTCCCATAACACCAGCTCCCAGGCTTAAGGTAGAGGCGAATGGATATGTTCCGATATTCTGGTTTCCAAGTCTTCCCCAGGATGCCCTTATTTTCAAGTTATTGATTGTTGATCTTGTTGCCTCCATAAAACTCTCCTCCGAGATACGCCACCCGGCTGAGAAAGAGGGGAAGAATCCATATTTATGTCCGTTTGCAAATCGTGAAGACCCGTCATAACGAGCGTTTGCCTCAAAGAGATAGCGGGACTTATAGTCATAATTAAGTCTGCCAAAAAACGACTGCAATGCCCATTCTGATGCAGACCCCGAATTTTGCATATTTTCCTGTGACCCTGCATTCAGAACTGAATACTCGGGAAAAAGAAAAACATCTCTATAGGCGGAATAATTCCGGTTCATAAATGTCTCCAGAGAGGTCCCAGCCATTAATTTGAAGGTATGTTGTTTTATTTCCTTATTGGCAGTTACGGAAGCGTAATAGTTACCATAGATAGATCTACTGTCTTCATTCGTCAATTGACTCTTCTCTGGCCGGATAAAAAGTTGAGTGCCATCAGCCTGATATGTTGTTATCGACTTATTGAAGTTATTTGTGTATGACTCATTGAACTTGGGAGCAGCCATCACCTCAGCAGTCAGCCACTCTACAGGGCTATAGCTGACCACCACACTTCCCATTACGCTTAAGTGGTTATTTTTAAAGTACCCACCGTCCGCGGTTGAGAATGCAATCGGGTTATTCCCGTTCCATCCTTCACCGTAAAGACCGTTGGAATATTTTCCCGGCTGTATTGCAGGTATACGGTTCATCTGTAAAAACACTTCTGATAAACCATCCGATGCTACCTCCCCGGCTGTTCCAGGTGCCAGGGTATTCCTGCTGATCAACTGGACATCGAACTTCATGTTCAGCTTATCACTGAATTTGATGTCGGCATTATTCCTTAATGAATACCTTTCGTAACCAGACTGAGTTATGATCCCCTTCTGATTAAGATATCCCAGTGAAGTTAAGAAACGTATTTTCTGACTTCCCGCATTAATTGTTAGATTATGGTTTTGCATAATTCCTGAGCCCTTCAGCACTTCCTTCTGCCAGTCGGTATTAGGATAGTGATCCGGGTCTGACACCATATTCTGCCGGTATTCTTCAATATAAGCTTCAGAGTATAGCGGCGTTGCCCCTGAATTCTGGTAAGCGGTATTCATCATGACCATATGATCAATTGCATTTACCTTCTGGGGAAGATCGGTAGGTGTCTGAACACCTACATAAGCACTATAACTAACTGACAGTATATCTCCCTGTGCGCGCTTTGTGGTAACAAGTATGACACCGTTTGCCGCACGTGATCCGAAGATTGCAGATGAGGCCGCGTCTTTCAGAACTGAAATCGATTCAATCATACTGGGATCAATGACGTTCAGATCGCCCTCAACTCCGTCTATCAGTACAAGAGGATCAGAATTGTTTAGTGTTCCTATGCCCCTGATTCGGATCGTGCCCGTACTTCCGGGTGCACCGGTCCTGCTTGTTACAGTCACGCCGGGAGTAACCCCCTGAAGCGCAACGGATGTTGAGGCTATAGGCCTGGTTTCAAGATCCTTCGGTGTTATCGAGGAGACTGAACCGGTGAGGTTAGCCTTCTTTTGTGTACCATATCCGATTACAACAATTTCTTCCAGACCAATTGCACCTTCCTGTAGTGTGACATCAACAATCTGTCTGCCGGCGATCTCTACCTCGTGTGTTTTCATCCCCACAAACGAAAAGACAAGAGTCCCGTTTTCCTGTAGGTTGGAGAAAGAGTAGGTACCATCTACATCAGTAATCGTAAACCGGGAAGTGCCTTTTACAATAATTGTCACCCCCGGAAGCGGCATGCCCAAATTGTCCCGTACAGTTCCTCGTACGGCCAGTTGTTGCTGATTACCTGTATTCAATCCGAATGCCAGCACATCAGGCCTGCCGTCCTCGGCGTATCCTGAGGTGGTAACCCCGGTCAGAATCAGGATACCTAGGATCTGAACAGTCCGTTTCATTCTTCTGGAATTACGTAAAACCCAATGT
>CAYGOU010000435.1:0-2095 GCA_964351455.1 uncultured Porphyromonadaceae bacterium | reverse complement strand
CCAACAGGGTTGTTGGATGCAAACCATACACCAGCCCCATAACCCTGTCCAAGCGGGTTCACATTAATGCTGCCCCCCTTGAAAAGGTTGGTTTTGTTTGAGGCTTCGAAGCTGGCCCTCAGGGTCTGAACTGTCAGATCCTTGGCCTGACCCGCCTTGTACTCCCACGGTAAGGTGAAAGTAACCGTACGGGCCGTCTGATCGATGGTGCCGGTGAAGTCTGCAAGAATCTTCACACCGTTATCGGCCTGAAGAAACTTCATCCCCATCAGCACCTTCGCGGAACTCACGTTCTGTGCAGAAACAGAGCTCCAGGCAACGCTCAGGGTCAGCAATAAAGCCAACATCCCAAGCAGTTTTCCGAAACGTAGGTGTTTACTCATAATGTTAAACAATTAAAGTTAAGTGTAAGAATTAAAGCTAATTACTTTAGTTTTCAGCATGTTAACGAGAAGACACACGTCTCCCCTTAATTCGGCTAAAATAGTGACATTTTCAATATTACCAAAGGTTTTATGAGATATTTTGTTACCGCGATATCAATATCTGGCCACAAGGGGCATGCGCCGGCCCATGCCGAACGCCTTGGAGGTGACCCTCAGAATGGGAGGAAACTGAAACCTTTTGTATTCGCTCCGGTTTACCAAGGAGATTACCTGACGGATGATTGCCGGCTCAATGCCGGTAGCGGCGATTTGATCGAAAGGCTGCTTGAGTTCAATGTACCTATATAATATTATATCGAGCACATCATACTCCGGAAGGCTGTCGCTGTCTTTCTGTCCTGGCCGGAGCTCGGCCGAAGGAACCTTGGTGATAATGTTGCCGGGGATCACCTCCCGGTCGCGGTTGATCAGCCTTGCCAGACTATACACATCGGTCTTGTAAACATCCCCAAGGACGGAGAGACCACCGTTCATATCCCCGTAGAGGGTAGAATAACCCACGGCAGCCTCACTTTTGTTTGAGGTATTGAGCAAAATCCTGTTGAATTTATTTGAAAAGGCCATCAGCATCATCCCCCTGACCCTCGCCTGGATGTTCTCTTCGGTCAGGTCGGCAGCGAGGCCTTCAAAAAGCGGATGCATCTGCTGCGATACCCCGTCAACCACCGGCTGAATCGGAATCTCAGTATATTCAACCCCAAGGCTGTTGGCAAGCTCAACCGAATCGGTCACCGAATGGTCAGATGAGTACTTCGAGGGAAGCAATAGTACATGAAGATTCTCTGCGCCAATTGCCTCGGTGGCTAGCACGAGGGTGACCGCTGAATCGATACCCCCGGATAATCCCAGGGTTGCCTGTGAGAATCCTGTCTTGCTGAAGTAATCCTTGATGCCGAAAACCAGCGCCTTACGAACCATTTCAACCCTGGATTCGTCGCCGAGATTTTGATGGACGACCTCCGGCTCGCCAACGGGACTGACCGATCCATTCTCAAAGAGGTAATCACGCACCCCCGTAGTGAATGGTGCGAAACGATCTGCCACCTCTCCTTTTACGTCCAGCACCATCGAACCTCCGTCGAAAATCAGTTCAGCGTGAGCACCCACCTGGTTTGAGTAGAAGAGGGGGAGCCCGAACCGATGCGCATTGTATTGCATCACCTGTTCGCGGGCATTCAGGCGGTTTGAGGCAAAGGGACTGGCAGAAAGGTTCAGGATCAGCTGTGGGGATTGCTTCATGAGCTCCTCCATCGGCGAAAGGGTATAGAGGCGATTGCGTGCAAAGGCATTCTCAACCGGCTGGTCATCCCACAGATCCTCGCAAATGGTCAGGGCCATCCTCACTCCCTGGTATTCGACAATCTCAAAACTCCGGTTGGGTTCAAAGTACCTGTACTCATCAAAAATATCGTAGGTGGGCAAAAGGCTCTTGTAACGGACAGCTTCAACTTTTCCCCCATTCAGAAACCAGGCCGCATTGAAAAGCTTCTTGCCCCTGGCTTCAGGATTGATCGCAGGAGCCCCAACGACAGCGGCAATTCCAACAGTCTCAGCGGCAATCTCATCCACCGCAGCCCGGCAACGATCGATGAAATCGCCCTGCTCAAGCAAATCAAGGGGAGGATAACCGCAGACCGAAAGTTCAGAAA
>CAYGOU010000434.1:0-2097 GCA_964351455.1 uncultured Porphyromonadaceae bacterium | reverse complement strand
CCGATTACGTTTCAAGGTGTGATTGCGAAATGAGGCTGGGCGAAAGAAATCAGACCCACATTTGTATCTTTTTTCTGCCTCGGGGCGTTCTTCGAAAAGATCAGGAAAGGTAAGGTGGTCCGGTTTGACCATACTTGCAGTATCCTCACCAGGAAGCGGCTCTAAAGCCCCGGCAGACAAAGGAACACCTATAATTGGTTTCTTTATCGATAACAAGGCTTGCTGTAAAACGACATCTGCCGGGCAGCTCCTCTGAACATCTTTCATGAGAATCTCTGTCATGCCCCTTCCGTAAGAGTAGTAGTATTCCACATGTGAATTGAAATCAGAGGGGTTGACTACTCTTGAAACATCTACCACTGGCGATATAGCTGGCTTGTTGAAAATATCGTTGGAATGCGTGATTGCTTGATCCAGGCGCTGCATCGAATCCATGCATTTTGTCGTACCATCGTCTCCCGGTGGCGCATCCTTATCGTTCCAGGGAAACGCAGCATTTCGAACCCAGATTTTGAGATACGAACCAGCTTCCATTCTCCCCATTTGATTGACTTGAGAGTGCTTGAAGCCACCTTTGCTTTGAGCCCGCGCGAATTTCTCGACATCCTTGCTCAACCTCTCTCTGTCACCAGGGGTGAGCATGTTGGTTACAGTTACAGGAATCTTGAGGAGGAACCTGTAATTCTGCCCATAAGACGGTCGCTTGGGATGAATCTTTCTCAGGCCATCCCAATCTGCATTTGTCATAACGCAGGGAACCTGTACCCAATTCGCTATCTTGTTTTCATCATTGCGGATAGACATTTTAGGGACGTAATGAAATGGAGCTCTGCCGTTTTTCTCATTTACCGGATCTTTGAACCAGCAGATGTCGGTTTGGAACCATCCTGCACGAGGCAAATCGTCGGTAACATACCCGTATTCATTCTTCATCTTGCTGCGATTACCTATTGTTGCTGGCTGCAGGAATCCCCAAACCTGCAGATACGGCAAGGCATCCATTAGGGCAAACTCGATTCCAATTGCAGGCTGAATCTCAACTATTATCCATTGAGTTACGGAAGTGCAAATAAATGCATTCCTCTTTTTGAAATCCTGCACAACCTGGCTGGCATCCGCAGATCCCGATTGCTTGACATTGAATGCTGATGGAGCACTCTGACCCACGCTCTTAATGAGTTCGACATGCTTCTGGATGTCGGTCATTTTTGTTTCTTCGAGAATCGGGCAGGTATAGCCTGGCAATTTCCAATCATTGGGATCATCGTTGGACCAATGCACTTCAGCCCAGCCCCATGGACGGTCGCAACGGACTACAGGTGATGCGGTTCCACTCTTTCCCGCGCTCATTCGGCAAATTCCTCTATAATGAAATCATGCAGCATTTTATTTACCTTTGCTTAACCATCTATATCGCTATGTGCCTCAGAATCGCTATCATCATGCTCACCATCATCGGTAGAATGTATCGCATTACTTTCAGCAGGCACATCGTCCGGATGGTAATGGATATCTCCTTCCCAGACAATTGGAAATCCTTTGATTCCAACCGAAAGGTTTTTAGAATCAGGTACAAGCTTCTCTCTGGTATCGGATTTCTGAATCATTCCCTTGTGTAAAATCCGTTTGGTTTTCCGGTCCCAGATAACAAATTCTCTCTCTCCTTCAAAATCAGCCAGGAGATTACCGTCTCTATCAACCAAGGATAAACTGACCGGTACTGAAGGAAATTTATACCTTAGCCCACCAGTCCAATCCGATGGATCCACACCTTTTGCCCGTAATTTCTCGTCGCCACTGGTAGAATCCCATTGAGGGATCTTAAGGACAGTACCTTCTTTGAGCAAATCGGGGTTATCGCCGATCTTGTCCTTGTTCAACTGATACAGGTATTTCCATGATGGCATACCGAATTTTCGGGCAATGCTGCCGAGGGAGTCGTTAGGTTTTGATGTGTAGGTTTTCATGCAATTATCTTTTCTTCTTTTTCTAATCAAAAATTTTGTGTTCGAGTCTGGCTGCTCGCCACTCAAACAGTCGCGCTCTACCAAATGTGACGCCCTGCAATGTGTCTCCAAATACCTTAACACGATGCAC
>CAYGOU010000433.1:0-2100 GCA_964351455.1 uncultured Porphyromonadaceae bacterium | reverse complement strand
GCAGTAACCCGGTTCGCCAGGTTATTCAGCAGGGCAGGGGGGGCTTCGTAGAGAACCGCCAGAAGGCCGGTGGAAGGCTAATGGTTGTTATTCTGATGGCAGTTTCAACCGCAGTGCCAGTGGTCATTATCATTCTATACACGGTAAGTCTGATGGTTGAAAAGCAGCGCTTTTAGAAGGTTTAATGACTTTAACTACACTTATATATAGGGTTATACCTGTTTGACTATGCCTATCGTATCTAAGCTTGACATCGTGATGGCTACCCGAAAGGTCAGCCTCAAGGAGCTCTCAGGCAGGGTTGGGATCACCCAGGCCAATCTTTCCAATCTTAAGCGGGGAAAAGCAAAGGCAATTCGTTTTTCGACACTTGAATCTTTGTGTGAGAAACTAAGGTGCCAGCCAGCCGATCTCCTTGAATATTCAAGAGAGGGTTATCTCTGGAAGGAACGAGCGGTGGATCTGATCGGAATGCTTAAAGATAAAAGGCAGTAAAAAAAAGGGTTGTCAAAGTTGACAACCCTTTTTTTTATGAAAGAAAGAAGATCGCTACACCTCCAACTGCAATAATGGCTCCGAGGAGATCCCTCCAGGATATCCGCTCCTTGAATATCCAGATGGAGGGAGCAATGATCAGAACCGGAACAATGGCCATAATGGTGCTGGCAATGCCCGTTGTGGTAAACTTTATGGCCATCAGTGAGAATGAAACTCCCAAAAAAGGACCGAAGAAGGATCCGATGGCAATGAAACTGAAATTACCGGCATTGGAGAAGGCTGGAACAAGCTTCTTCCAGCGATTCAGGATGGTAAAAAGAATAAGGTAACCCGCAATGCCTGCTATGACTCTCACTTGCGATGCAGCAAAAGGATCTGCCTCTCCCATGCCAAGCTTGCTGAATACCAATCCTACTGCCTGTCCTGTTGCTCCGCCTATGCCATATAACACGCCCTGCCTTGAATAATGGAGCATAAGTTTTTTTCCCGGCTTTCTCAGAATTACCACCACAATACCAGCCAGGGTGATCATCATTCCCAATGCACTGATGGCACCCAGGCGCTCGTCAATGACCAGAAATCCCATAAAGGCAGCCAGTGGAGGGGCAAGCGCCATAAGTAGGTTAGTCACCCTTGACCCGATCAGGGTATATGCCTTGAGAAGACAATAATCACCGAACACAAACCCGATCAGTCCACTCACAGAAAGCCAGATCCAACCATGGCTTCCTATGCCTGAAGCAATGGGGGCTCCATCACGAATCCATAAAAATGCAGTGTATAGTAATAGTGCAAGGGTGAGCCTGACAAGATTGACCGCCAGAGGGCCAACGCGTTTGGCAGCCTGCTCAAAGGCTAATGCAGTGGCCGTCCATAAAAATGCTGTAAAAAGAGCGGCAAATTCTCCTGTATGGGAGCCCATTTACATCTTGAGCTTTTTCTCAATCTCCTCAATGAATGATCTGAACCGCTTATCGGTGTCAACCAGGTTGTTAACGGTCTTGCAGGCATGTAGCACCGTGGCATGATCCTTTCCGCCTATTTGCGATCCAATGGTGGCCAGGGAGGCTTTGGTCAGGTTCTTCGAGAAATACATGGCGATCTGCCGGGCTTGAACGATTTCACGTTTCCGGGTTCGCGAATGCATCATGTCAATCGGAATGTTGAAGAAATCGCTTACCACTTTCTGGATGTAATCCACCGAAAGTTCCCGGGTGGTGCTTTTGACGAGCTTGTCAATCATCTCCCTAACCAGATCCAGAGTAATCTCTTTTTTGTTGAGGGTTGATTGTGCAAGGAGTGAAACCAATGCCCCTTCCAGTTCCCTGACATTGTTGGTTACTTGTGATGCAATGTATTCGATGACCTCATTGGGCATGTGAATACCATCGGTATAAACCTTTTGCTTTAGGATGGCAACCCGCGTCTCAAAATCGGGCACCTGTAAATCGGCAGATAATCCCCATTTGAATCTCGAAAGCAACCGTTGCTCCATGCCTTTCAGTTCAACGGGTGGTTTATCCGAGGTCAGAACAAGTTGCTTGCCAGATTGATGCAAATGATTGAATATGTGAAAGAAAGTATCTTGTGTTTTCTCCTTTC
>CAYGOU010000432.1:0-2108 GCA_964351455.1 uncultured Porphyromonadaceae bacterium | reverse complement strand
GTTGTTTATCCATTGGGCGGTGATAAGGTGAATAGGCCAGCGGGGCCAGTGGATTGGCTTCATCCCTGGCATTTCGTCCGTGGCTCCAAACCAGAAACAGCGTTGATCCGGGCCGGTATTCCCAGCGCATCACCAAGTTCGATTGCAGGTGCTGGTAGGCAAAGTTCTGTTGCTTTGGAAAAGGATCAAAAGGCTCAAGCCGGTCGGGATTTATCAGAAAACTGTGATTGTCGTAAATTCCTTTGGCCAGGAACAACTGAGAGTAAAGCTGTAAGGAAAGAGTGTTGGTAAAGGTTACCGCGCTCCGCAGGGTGAAATCGAGGGAACCGGTGTTGCGTTTTCCAAAAACCGGCACAAAATAATATCCCGCGCTGTATTCAGGACGGTCAGCCAGCAATGTTGTGAGCAATCCGCCATCGTTGAAAGCCGTATAGTCGTTGGCTACCAGCTCTTTGGGCGCCACAGGTCTGTTTCCGATCATCCATCCCTGGTCTGTCTTACGAAAAGCCTCATTGGAAGCCCAGGCAGTGTTCGACCTTTCCCAGTCGCCCTTGAGGCTCCCAGAAAAGGATAACCGGGTACCCACATCAAGGTTGCCCTTCACTCCCAGCATATATAATTTACCTCCGTCGCGTGCAAATTTGTAACTTCCCTCGGAAGTAACCAGCCAATTGCGGCGTTCATCGGTATTGTATTCTCCGGCGAACATGATGGTTGATGGCCGTGCCCAGCGGTCGAGGCCTCTGGTTTCCCAGATGTCGTATCCGCCAATCGTTTCAGAAAAACTGCTGCTGAAACGGATTAGCTCAGAGTTGATGGTCATCCATTCCGTCCGAACCTGAAAAAAGTCACCCATGTTCCACCCTTGCAGGTAGGACAAACGCTGACGGTGATACAGCCTGATATTGGCCCGCTGGAAGTGTCCGAACGGTTGCCCTGCATGGATGTTATAGGTAAGCCCCGACCATGCTTCGTAGAAATTCTGTTCAAAGCTGGTCCAGCCAATATCGTTTGGGTTGTAGCGGTCGGAGAACACCAGCAAGGTGACATGACCGTCGATGATTCCTTCCCGTTTCTTCATGATAAGGCCGCCCATAAAGCCCCGTTGCCCCTCCTGCCCTGCCACGAGAGGTTCACGATTAGCAAAGGCAGCTATTCCTTCGAAGCTATATCGATTTTCACCAAACCGGAGGTCCCAGTCAACACCGCCGGTCATGCTCTGCCAACCCGATCCGCTTCCTGCCGGACTCTGGTACATGGTGAGGATAGCCCCAGCCGATGAGTATTCGCCCAACTGCTGACTTCCCCTCACCAGACCGTAGTTGTGTGATGGTTTAAAATTATGACCTGCCGAAGTCCCTAACAAGCCGAAAGAAAGACCGCCAGCCGACCTGCCCGATATCTTTGCTGCTCCGATTATCGGTTCTCGGGCGCCCATACGACGGGTATAGAACAGGCTGCTACGACCAATACCGAATTGAAAAATTTCGGCGCCTTCAACAAAAAAGGGACGTTTCTCGGTATAGAGGGTTTCAAAGGCAGTGAGGTTGAGTACAGCAGGATCGGCCTCAACCTGTCCGAAGTCGGGATTGATGGTAGCGTCGAGCATAATATTGGGACCGAGCCCTACCTTTATATCACCACCAACATCGAACCGGGTATCGGAAACTCCCTTTCCTGGTTGCGTAGTACTTTCAATAATATCCAATCCTGTAAGCAGATAAGGCCTGATCTGCAGGTTACGACGTGGCTTCAGGTTCATTATTCCCTGTATCTGCCCATACCGGGCAACCAGGTTGGCGCGCTCGGTGCGGGGAATATAGGGCCATTCGGTAACTTCACCCAATCGGGGTATTCTGCGGGCTATATGGAGTCCCCAGGTTTGTTCCTCCACACCGGGGAAACGAAGCATACTGTAAGGAATCCTGAGTTCTGCCATCCATCCCTCATCTGTGATCCTCACCGCCGAGAACCAAATGGCATCCCACGAAATATCAAGCCCTTCGATCCGGGAGATGCCCGAAGTGGTGATGGTAGGAATCCTCCCCTGCTGCCCGTCGAGCTGAACGCCAGCGGCATTTACCGCGAAAGTGTATGCTGTGCGACGA
>CAYGOU010000431.1:1740-2115 GCA_964351455.1 uncultured Porphyromonadaceae bacterium | reverse complement strand
GTGGTGAAAGTATCAAATGGATTTGGAAAATTCTGCATCAGGATCCCCGTTGAATCGAGGTCCCTGGTTGAAATAAACACCCGAGCCATGGCGGTCTGATTGTATTTGTCGCGAATCCTGACCGGTATATCGAAAAGATGGTTCTTCCAATGTGGCCTGCAAAAGAGCCAGCCTGACGGGTCAAGCTTCAGGTCTGCAGGCAGCTGTGAAGGACGGAGGCGTATGGTCTTATATCCGGTTCCGTTCTCTGTCCCTGAGATGTTCAGCTGTTTAAACAGGCGGTTATCGCCGTTGCTTATGCCCAGGAGGAGCGGCACCTCCTCTGTAAAGATGTACTCAGGGTGATCATAATGAAAAAAAATAGTTCCGTCGGCC
>CAYGOU010000431.1:0-1730 GCA_964351455.1 uncultured Porphyromonadaceae bacterium | reverse complement strand
GTTCACAGGCGATCCGGGTAGTTTGACTGCCCATTGTTGTTGGAACCATGGCCTCCCATACAAAGATGGCCCGGTTCTCATTGCCACCGAATACCACCTGGTTTCCGGGAACCAGGTAATCCATCGGCTTCCCGTATGGAATAATACGCTTTCGGGATCTGATCATCAGGCTTTCATCTATTGCATAAGGGTATTCTCGGGTCTCTTCATCAAAAACAAGGGCACCATCCTTGCTAACAAATACCTCACGGACCTTTGACCCAAAAAAGGGAAAGTCAAACGGCAGGGATACCAGGGTGTTGAGGTCCCCATAACTATGGTTGACCAGCACCTCTCCTTCCGGCTCAGGAAAAGGCATACTCAGGTAGGCTTCGGCATATTCAGGCACCAGTTCCCATCGGTAAGGGTTTGCGGCCCCGGATGCTTCGAGCTGCAATGACACATACTGGCCGGCTTTGGTGTAGGTAATAGGCGGTTCCTGAATTTCGATCCGGTTGAACTGAACAGGCAGGGTGATTCCAACCAGGGTGCGGTTGTTGTTGCGGATGGCGAGAGGCAGTGATGTCGCCATGGCTGAATCTTTAACCCCAAAGAGGTTATACACCTCCATCTCGTGAATCGTTCCCTCACCCAGGCCTCCCATGGCATCTCTCTCATCCACTGCAAGAAAGATCCGGGCCACTTTACCCTTATCAAGGTAGGCCGTCAGAGAAGAAAGGTCCAGTCCTATTTCAAACCGCCCACTCTCTGGCGATTCTGGGTCGTAAAGCGGAACATTGCCCCCCTGGAAACTGAACATCGGGAATTCAAGAAGGTGCTCAGGCTCCACTGCCTCCGGGTCTGCAGAGACACCGGCCATGATTCTCAGCAATTGCCGGTTGTTATGACTCAAAACGACCCTCATGGTAAGCACCGGCTCGTAATTTCGGGTCACCGCCGGAATGTGAACCGAGCGGTTCCATAATCCTCCCTCATTGCCATACCGGGCCAAAACGCTATAGGCCACGTAGGCCTTGCCATGTCTTGAAAGCCAGTCGCCCCATGAATTGACCACAATGAGAGCTCCCTTTTCATAATCATTCAGGTCGACCACCTGATCACCATTGATGTCGATGTCGTTGGTAAGTTTGCCGTCATAGTTTAAATCCACGCCAACGTTATCGTCATAACCCACTACCGTGAGGGCGTGCCCAACAACATTTCCAAATCCCAGAATGATAGGGGCTCCAGGGTCAGGAGTCTGTGGACCCAGCTCCTGTATATGCATTCCTCCCGAAGCGATCTGAAACGAGGCCACTCCGCCGTGTTTGGATCCGTCGAGATGGTCGTAAAGGTAGCGCTTCAGCACCAGCAGATCTTCCGGAGTATGAACCGGCAGGGAATAGTTTTCGAAGGCCCGGTTAAACATGGCCCGGTAATAGCGGTCGTACCCCGACATCCACGCCACTCCTGAGGTGAGATAGGGGTAATCCAGAACGTTAGGACTGCCACCGGCACGAATGATCTCCCAGCTGTCGAAATAGCTTACCCCGGGTGCTGAAGGATATTTGTGCATGAGAAAACTCCATGCATACATATAGGCCATCTGGTTTTCAGGCAGTGATGCAGGAAGGTTCCTTGCCTTGTTCAGTTCATAGGTCAGAACGTATCCGATCGAACTGGCCTGATTGCAGCTCCATGAATACTGGTCAATGATCTGGGGGAAATAGGAATTTCTTGAATTGTCAACC
>CAYGOU010000430.1:0-2118 GCA_964351455.1 uncultured Porphyromonadaceae bacterium | reverse complement strand
ATCGACCAGAACAGAAACAGAATGGTGAATCCGGAGGCTAGGGCCGACATCACGTTCATGGTGAGGGCAACCTTTTCAGCATTTCCAAACGAAAACAGGGTGAAGAACTGACCGATGATCATAAAGACCGGCGCACCGGGAGGGTGTCCGATCTCCATGTTTTTTGCCGTGGCGATGAACTCACCGCAATCCCAGAAGGATGCCGTGGGTTCAATGGTTAACAGGTAAACCAGCGAGCTGATCAGAAAAACTCCCCAACCGACAATGATATTGAGCTTATTAAAGTTCATAACAACGTATTAGTGTGTTGACCTTTCAGGCCGCAATTTAAATAAGTTTTCCCTCATCTCCCTCACCCAGGGATTCGTATACCTCGTCGGGCGGCAGGTTTGGCCTGAGCGAAGCTTCAACGGCAAGCCGGTCGCAGCGTTCGTTCAAGGGATTATCGTCATGTCCGCGGATCCAGATGAACTTCACCCGGTGGCGGCGGTAAACTTCGAGAAACCTCAGCCAGAGATCGGGGTTTTTTTTCTTTTTGAAATGCTTGCTCTCCCATTGAAAGAGCCATCCCTTTTCGACGGCATCGGCGACATATCGGGAGTCGGTGTAGACTTTCACCTGGCTTCCCTGGATTTTGAGGGCCTCAAGGGCCACAATGACCGCCAGCAGTTCCATGCGGTTGTTGGTTGTCAGGCGGTATCCGGCGCTGAGCTCCTTTTCCAGGCCGTTGTGCATCAGGATGGCTCCGTAGCCACCCGGACCGGGGTTTCCACGTGCTGCACCATCGGTATAAATGATGATTTCCGGTGGCTGCATCAGATCTTGATACCGGTGTTTGAGATGAAGAGCTTGATGGCAATGGCCAGCAGGATGATGCCAAAGAATTTTTTGAGGATCATGATTCCTGCTTCGCCCAGGATCCTTTCAAACCAGTGGGTAAGACGGAGAACGAGAAACACCACGATCATGTTCAGGACGAGGGCGATGACGATGTTGATGTACTCGTATTCGGCCCTAAGGGCGATGAGGGTGGTCATCGATCCGGCTCCTGCGATGAGCGGGAATGCAATGGGAACGATCGATGCGGTTTCGGGGGTTTCGGTTTTGAACAGTTCGATCCCCATCACCATTTCGAGTGCGATGATGAAAATGATGAATGAACCTGCGATGGCAAATGAGGATATATCCACATGAAATAACCCCAGGATCGATTCACCGAGAAAAAGAAAGGCAATGAAAACGGTAAAGGCAACAAGGGTGGCCTGTCCTGCTTTGACATGGCCACCCTTGTTCTTAATGTTTAAAATGATGGGGATGCTGCCGAAGATGTCAATCACGGCAAACAGCACCATGAAGGCTGAAGTTATTTCGAGGAAATCTAACTTCATTAATATGCCAGGGTCATCTCATCGATCAGGTGCTTTGCTCCGGCATATTTGTCCATGATGAAAAGCACATAACGGATGTCGACGTTGATGCATCTTTGCAGGTCGGGTTCAAAGGCGATGTCACCGCTCATGGCTTCCCAGTTGCCGTCGAAGGCGAGTCCGATCAGTTCACCCTTGGCGTTGATAACAGGACTTCCCGAGTTTCCTCCGGTGATATCGTTGTTGGTGATGAAGCAAACCTTCATCACGTCACCTTCACCGTAAGGACCGTAATCCTTGGCTTCATAAAGCTCCTTGAGTTTCTGCGGCACCACGAATTCCCAGTTGTTGGGATCCTCCTTTTCCATCACTCCGTCGAGGGTGGTGTAATACTTGTATTGGACGGCATCCATAGGATCGTAAGAGAGCACGCTGCCGTAGGTCATACGCATGGTGAAGTTGGCGTCGGGATAAAAAACCCGGTCGGGCTGCATCTCCATGAGTCCTGCCATATAAAGGCGCTGTCCTTTTGCCAGATCGGTGGCGTATTTGCCCATTTCACCCCGGATTTCACTGGCCTTGGCAAAGACACTTTTGGCGGCCATCAGGGCGAGGTCCTTACCCAATACCTTCTTGCTGGGGTTTTCAAGGAATGCCATCAGTTTGTTCTGATCGGCGAAGATGGAGGTGGCAAACATCGCATCGGCGAATTTTTTGTAATCCCCCTTGAATTTCTTCTGGATGAAGGCAA
>CAYGOU010000429.1:482-2120 GCA_964351455.1 uncultured Porphyromonadaceae bacterium | reverse complement strand
GGCATGGTCCATGATCTTGGTGATTTTCCGGGCATGCATCAGGCCGAGGGATCCTCCGGCTACTGTAAAATCCTGTGCGAAGACGCAAACCGGGGATCCGTAAATCTTTCCGGTTCCTGTGATGACTCCGTCGCCCGGAAGATCCTTTTTATCCATATCGAAATCCCGGCCTTCATGTTGGGCGAAAAGGTCGTATTCCTGAAATGAGTTGTCATCCAAAAGGCTGATGATCCGCTCACGGGCAGTCATTTTTCCCATGGCCTGCTGCTTTTTTATGGCTGTTTCGCCACCCCCGAGCAGGGCCTGTTCTTTACGTTCCGCAAGTTCACGGCTTTTACGTTTGAGCGCCATATCAATTTAGGTTTGGTTGATAATGTGATGCGTGGCAGTGCATGAGGTACCTGCGCCAGTCTGAATTAGCGGTACAAGATTAAGAAAAAAAGTTGAACACAAAAAAACCCCTCATTGTGAGGGGTTTGTAAAGGGGGGAAGTTAGTTTTCCACCGTCAGGAGCTCAACCTCGAAGATGAGCATTTCATTGGGACCAATGGGTCCGCCTGGTCTTGGATTTGGTCCGTAGGCCAGCTCCGAGGGGATATAAAATTTGAATTTCGAACCGACTTTCATGTACTGCAGTCCTTCGGTCCAGCCAGGGATCACATTGCCCAGGGGGAAAGTAGCCGGCTCGCCGCGATCCACACTGCTGTCAAAGATGGTTCCATCCATGAGGGTTCCGTGGTAGTGAACGGTTACGGTTGATGCCTCAGTGGGCTGAGGACCGGTTCCCTCTTTCATTACTTCATATTGAAGTCCGCTTTCGGTGGTGGTTATTCCTGATTTTTCACGGTTTTTGGCAAGGAATTCCTGTCCTTTTACCAGATTCTCATCTGCCTTTCTTTCCTGAGCCATCATCATGTAGGTTTGAATGATGGGCATGGCCTCATCATTGGTGATTTTGACATCCTTATCTTCGAGAACGCTGATGAAACCGTCAACAAAGGCATCCATGTTTAGATCTTCAAGTCCGTTGGGTTTGGCCCAGGAGGCAACGTTGACGCCAAGGGCATAAGAGACGGAGTCGATCTGGTTGTCGAGTTTGACGTTTTTTACGGTGGTGGATTTGTTTGAGCCACAGGAGGACAGCATGATAAACAGGGCAGGGAGTACTCCCAATAAAAGCAATTTTTTCATTTTGTTGTGCATTAGTGTTTTGAATGGCGCAAAGGTAGAATAATATGGCGGTTTAAAAAAGCTTATTTCCTGACCTCTGCGAGCTGACCCTGGATCATCTGTGTTCCAGCATCATCTTTTCTGCGCATTGCTGAATCATCTGCCAGGCCTCGCTGACATGTCTTTCGTTGACATAAGTCTGGGCGATAACCATTCGGAGGGTGTAGGCTTCACTTACACGGGTGTGTGTGAAAAAAATGGCACCTGACTCATTGACCCGACGTTCAAGTTCAATGTTGAGCCGGTCAATTTCGCCTGAATGTGTCATTTGGGGTGGCCTGAATCTGAAACATACCACGTTTAGGTTTCTGGGAGCCATGATTTCAAAAGATGGATGCCGGGATATCTCCTGCTCAAGGTTTGCTGCCAGTGCGATATGCTCGCGCAGTCGGGTGCGGATTCCCTCCA
>CAYGOU010000429.1:0-472 GCA_964351455.1 uncultured Porphyromonadaceae bacterium | reverse complement strand
GCGAATGACGAACCATAATTTCAGCGCCCTGAAGCGGCGGCCCATCGGAATTCCCCAATCGCGGTAATTATTGACCTCTGTTGCGGGACCGGTTTTCAGGTATTCCGGCAGGATCTCAAAGGTTCTGATCAGGGCTTCACGATCCCTGACATAATAAGCGGTGCAGTCAAAGTGTGTGAACATCCATTTGTGTGGATTAAACACGAAGCTATCGGCCAATTCGATTCCATCAATCATCCACTGGTATTCAGGCAGGAGCAAAGCGGTTCCGGCATAGGCGGCATCAACGTGGAGCCAGAGACCATGTTTGTTGCAGATTTCTGCCACTCTCTTCAGGGGATCAATTGCGGTGGTTCCTGTGGTTCCAAGCGCGATCACCACCATGAGCGGATTTAGTCCTGCGCTGAGATCACTCAGTATTTGCTTTTCGAGGAGGTCAGGATTCATGGCCAGTTGTTCGTCAACCGGTATT
>CAYGOU010000428.1:0-2125 GCA_964351455.1 uncultured Porphyromonadaceae bacterium | reverse complement strand
GATTTAGTCCTGCGCTGAGATCACTAAGAATTTGCTTTTCGAGGAGGTCAGGATTCATGGCCAGTTGTTCGTCAACCGGTATTTTTACAAGATTCTTTCGACCGAAACCGGCAATCCGGGCACCCTTCTCGATGGAGGAGTGGGCCTCGGTTGAACAATAGAGCCTGAACGCGGGCTGCCGCTGGAAGCCCTTCTCGTTGATTTCCCAGTTAACAGCCTTTTCACGTGCAGTCAGCATTGCGGTCAGGGTGGCCATGGATGCTCCATCGTGAATGACTCCGTGCCAGTCGCCCGGGAGCCTGATGGCATCCCTGATCCAGTTCATCATCCTCTCCTCGAGCTCGGCTGCTGCGGGGGATGTGTCCCAGTTCATGCATTGAGCCGCCATCCCGGCTGTCAGAAACTCAGCAAGCAGGCTTGGGTAGGATGCATTGGCAGGAAAATAGGCGAAGAATTTAGGACTCTGCCAATGGGTCATTCCGGGGAGTAAAATCCTGTCAAAGTCGGCCACGATGCGGTCAATGGTTTCACCACTTTCAGGAGCCGAATCAGGGAGCTGGTCAAATATTGAGCCGGGCTTAGCCTGCGAACGAACCGGCAACTGTTCGATGCGCGAATGGTAGTCGCAGATCCACTCAACCATTTCATGGGCAATTTTTCGGAAATCTTCAAGATCTAGCATCGGTTTTAGTTTTTTGACAATTAAAGATAGACAACCTGTAGGAATAAGGAATTGTTTAATTTCAACGCCCGATGGAGTTGTTGATCGCTCAATATCAGTTATACCAGTGGTTCGTGCTGGCATTGGTGGCCCTACTGATCGGTATGACCAAGACCGGGATCAGCGGTCTGGGACTGATGGTGGTACCCTTACTGGCCTTTGCCTTTGATGCCCGGCCATCGACCGGGGTACTGCTGCCTATGCTGATCATGGCGGATGTGTATGCTGTTATTCATTACCACCGCAGCGCCGATTGGAAGCACATCATAAGGCTCATGCCCTGGGCAATTATAGGGATTCTGGCCGGTGTTCTGACCGGAAACTATATATCCGACAAAGGATTCAGGCTTGTTCTGGCCGTGATGGTCATCACCGGCATTGCCATCATGGTTATCCGGGACTTTGTGGTCAGGTCGAAGGAGATTCCGGTAAGCCGGACTTTTGCCGCCATACTGGGATTGGCCGGGGGCTTTGCTTCAATGGTGGCCAATGCAGCGGGACCGGTATTTGCGGTTTACCTTTTGGCAATGCGTCTTCCAAAGAATGCCTACATTGGAACAGGGGCCTGGTTCTTTTTCATAATCAATCTCGTGAAACTGCCCATGCATGTTTTCATTTGGGAAACCATCGACCTGAAGGTTGTTCTGACCGATTTTCTAGTGCTTCCCTTGATCCTGGCGGGGGCATGGCTGGGGGTCAGGGCAGTCAGGCTCATGTCAGAGAGGTTTTACCGTATACTTGTGATTATAATGACTTTAATGTCTGCAACTTTCTTGTTGCTGAAATGACATTTTTTGCAGATATTCGGCATCAAATACTTAAAACCAAAATGATTATGAAAAAGATTCAGATGATCCCGATCCTGATGATGATGGCTTTTCTTGCCGGTCCGCTCGCAGCTCAGAGCATTACCGGTCAATGGAGGACCATTGATGATGAGACGAACAAGCAGAAATCCATCGTTGAGGTTTTTATCAAGGGAGGAAAGATGTACGGAAAAGTGCTTCAGACCTGGGATGATGATGGAATTACACCGACCAACAAAAACTGCGACGACTGCAAGGGCGAATTACATGGCAAGCCGGTTATTGGTATGCAGATTGTCAATGGTTTGGAGCGCGATGGCGATGTGTGGAAAGGGAAAAAGGGCATTCTGGATCCCGGAAACGGCAAATTCTATGATGTAAAGATCTGGCTTGAGAGTAAGGATCAACTTACCGTCAGGGGTTCAATCGGACCAATCGGACGGAAGCAGACGTGGCATAGAGTGAAATAAGAGGTAAGAAAGAGGCCTGTAGACCAAGAAAGAAGAAAGAGGCCTGTAGAAATTAAGGCTAAGGTCAGGGAGTAAGGGTTAGCCAGCAACCAGCTACTTATCCTTACAGCTTAGCCTTAGCTTTAATT
>CAYGOU010000427.1:0-2141 GCA_964351455.1 uncultured Porphyromonadaceae bacterium | reverse complement strand
CGGGTATGGGTTGCAATCAGCGAAAAGCGGATGAGGTTGTCGTCTTTAGGAACGGCCGGAGCCAGAACCGGGTTGACAAAGATGCCCTTTTCGAGAAGCCTCATGGTCAATTCGAGGGTTTTGTAAAAATCACCGATGTGAAGTGGAATGATGGGGGTTTCAGCGGTTCCGGTATTAAATCCGAGATCCTTGAAGGCTTTCAGGCAATAGTTGGTATGATCCCACAGGGTTTCAATGCGCCAGGGCTCTTCCCGGATCACGTCGATGGCTTCAAGCACGGTGGCGGTTGAACCGGGGGTCATCGAGGCGCTGAAGATGAGTGAGCGTGAGTTGTGTTTGAGAAAGTTGATGGTGTCGAAGTCGGCGGCTATAAATCCACCGAGAGAGGCGAGAGACTTGCTGAAAGTTCCCATGATCATATCCACCCGGCTGTTGAGGCCGAAGTGGTGCCCTGTTCCGGCGCCATCCTTACCGAGTACGCCTATTGAATGGGCATCATCGAGCATGACGGTGGCGTTGTACTTATCGGCAAGTTCAACGATTTCGGGTAGCCTTGTGATGTCTCCCTCCATGCTGAAGATGCCGTCTACTACGATGAACTTAAGTTTATCGGGATGGCAGGATTTCAGTTTTGATTCAAGCGAGGCCATGTTGTTATGGGCGAACTTCAGCACTTTGGCGAATGATAGACGGGATCCCTCGATGATTGAGGCGTGGTCAAGTGAATCGAGGAGGATGTAATCAGAGCGCTGCGGAATGCACGACAGCACGCCGAGGTTGGCCTGAAAACCGGTGCTGAAGCAGAGGGCAGACTCCTTACCGACAAAATGGGCCAGTTTCTCTTCCAGCTCAATATGGATGTCAAGGGTTCCGTTGAGAAAACGTGATCCGGCGCATCCGGTGCCGTATTTTCGTGTGGCCTTCACGGCCGCTTCAATGATCCGCGGGTGGTTGGTCAGTCCGAGGTAGCTGTTTGACCCAAACATTAGCACCTTTTGGCCATTGATGATGACCTCGGTATCCTGTTCTGATTCGATGACCCTGAAATATGGATAGATGCCGGCTTTTTGAGCCTCCTGCGGGGCGGTGTAACGGGAGAAGCGTTTGCGTAAAAGACTCATGGCGGCGAAAGATAGAGATTTTTTTATAATGTAAATCTCATGGGGATATTGCGTACTTTGCGTGCTTGTCGTGAAACCTCTTCCCATGGAGAAGACCTGCTCAGCCTGCATTCCCCTTTTAAAGGTGTTATCAATTCCGGTATTCTTTATACTCTATCTCTTTACCGCTCTGTCTGTAATGATTGCCCTGCCGTTGGCGTGGTTAAAGATGAAAGCGGTTGTCAGGGGCATGATCGAGATGTGGTCGCGAACAGCCTTTCTGTTGATGGGAAAGCGACTTAAGGTTCAAGGGCGTAAACACATCACAAAAGGCAAACCCTGTATTTTGGTTGCAAATCATTCGAGTATGTTTGACATCCTGGCCATCATGGCCGTTTATCCGGGTGTGGTGTGGTTTGGAAGGGAGCATCTGCTTAAGGTACCGGTGTTCGGAAGTTTTCTGAAAATGCTGAACTATATTCCGATGAAGGCAGGTGACCTGGCCAACGCCAGGGGGACGGTCAGGGTGCTGGCAGAATATGCAGGCAGGCATACCATTGCCATGTTTCCGGAGGGCACCCGAACAACTGACGGTGAAATGAACAGGCTCAGAAAGGGGTTTATTCATGTTCAGCGAACGACCCATCTTGATATTCTTCCGGTTACCCTCAGGGGGTTCTTCAGGTTCAAGCCCAAGACACAATACTGGATTGATTTCGGGAGCAAACTTGGGGTGGTGGTTCATCCTTCTATTGCCTCTGAAGAGCTGGCAGGCATGGATGACCAGGAAATTCTTGACCGGGTACGTACATTGATCGGCTCGGCATTGCCATAAACTGTTAATTTTGAATAGTTTATATAATATGAAAAAGTGGGCCTTTATCGTAAATCCGGTGGCGGGCAATGATTTTGCCTCTGAGTATCTTGGGGTGCTCAACCAGAAGGTATCTGAGCAGGGGATCACAGCAGAAATTGCCATGACCGGCAAGCAGGTCGATGCCACTACACTGGCAGAGGATTTTGCAACCAGAGGTTTCGATT